>NZ_JBLYQK010000009.1:0-113741 GCF_048799765.1 Brevundimonas sediminis | reverse complement strand
GCGGCGGCGCCGCCTCTTCCGCCACGACCGGGGCCGCGACCGGCGCCGGGGCCGGCGCGGGGGCGTGCACGGGCTCCAGCTGATCCAGCCGCTCCTCCGACGCCTGCCGCCTCATGTCCACCGGCCCCAGACCGACGTCGCGCGACAGGGCCTCCAGCCGCGCCGGCTGCTCCAGGTGCGCGACCTGGGCGCGCAGCAGGCGGACGCGGCGACCGTTCTCGCCGATCTTGCGCTCCAGGTCGGCGATCTGTGCGCTTTCACGCGCCGCCGCCGCCTTGGCCAGATAGACCGAGAAGATCATCGCCCCGACCAGCAGGACGCCGATGATCTCGACCCAGCGAATGCCGCGGATCTTCCACGAGAACAGCCGGTCCAGGGCACGGCGCGCGACCATCAGGCTCATGCGGCGATCCTCCCCCAGGGCGCCGCGTCCGTGCGGACGGCGGCGCGCAGCCGGGCCGACCGGGCGCGCGGATTGGCGGCCAGTTCAGCCTCTCCCGCCTCGACCGCGCCCTTGAAGGCCAGGGTGAAGCTGGGCCTGCGGGTCTCCACCGCCACCGGCGCATGGCGCGAGCCGCCCGGCGCATTGCCCGTGCGCTCGGTCAGGAAGGCCTTCACGATCCGGTCCTCCAGCGAGTGGAAGGTCACCACCGCCAGACGCCCGCCCGGCGCCAGCGTCGCCTCGGCCGCTTCCAGCCCGGCGCGCAGCTCGCCCAGTTCGTCGTTCACCGCGATCCGCAGGGCCTGGAAGACCCGGGTCGCCGGATGGATGGCGGCGCCGCGACGGCCGCCCAGCGCCTTCTCGACCACCTCGGCCAGATCCAGCGTCCGCTCGAACGGCGCCTCGACCCGGCGGCGCAGAATGGCCGTGGCCACCCGGCCCGACTGACGCTCGTCGCCGTACAGCTTGAAGATATGGGCCAGCGGGCCGTGGTCCCAGCTGTTGACGATGTCGGCGGCGGTGACGCCCTCGTCGGACATCCGCATGTCCAGCGGCCCGTCGCGCATGAAGGAAAAGCCACGCTCGGCCTGGTCCAGCTGCATCGACGACACGCCGATATCGAACACCACCCCGTCCAGCTTGGCCTCACCCGCCTCCGCGAAGGCGTCAGCCAGACCCGAGAAAGGCGTGCAGATCAGGCGGAAGGTGTCCGGATAGTCACTGGCCACGGCGTCGGCATGGACCCGCACCGTCGGATCGCGATCCAGCGCCACCACCGTCGCCCCGGTCTTCAGGATGGCGCGCGTATAGCCGCCGGCGCCGAAGGTGGCGTCGATGATGACGTCCCCCTTCCGCGGGGCCAGGGCCTCGATCACTTCGTCCAGCAGGACCGGCGCGTGCGGAGAGGTCATGCGCCCTCCCCTTGCGGACGGCGCGTCCGCAGGGCCAGACGCCCCGCCTCGCCCCGCTCGCGCACGGCCTGACGCGCCAGCGCGCGGCGCTCCTCGCGACGGGCGTTCCAGCGCGCGCGATCCCAGATCTGGAAGCGTGAGCCCAGGCCGACGATCACCACATCCTCGCCCAGCCCGGCCTCCTGGCAGAGAGCCTCCGGCAGGGTGATCCGGCCGCCACCGTCATACGACAGCGGGCGCTGGCCGGCGTAGAAGGTCTCTTCCAGGGCGGTGCGCAGGTCGTCGCCGAACGGCAGCTCCTCGATCATCGAGACATATTCGGCCATCAGCTTGTCGCCGCCGGCCTCAAGGCAATCGGACTCGATCGAGAAGAAGCAGAAGACACCGTGTTCGGCGCCGTTGTCGGCCGTGCGGAATTCCTGCGGGATCAGCAGGCGGCGCTTGCCGTCCAGTTGTTTCTCATAGGTCGAGAGAAACACGCGCTGCCCAATCGAGCCCCGAAGGCCCGCTCCCCTGAAGAAATCCCGACGAAACGCCCGCAGGCGCGACCACCCCTACTGCAACGATGGGATAGCATGGGATTGATTGGGTCTCAATGGGATTAGTTGACGATCATTAACCGTCAAGCTGGCCCAAAATCCAGCGAAAACCGGAACATACAGTGAACCATTCACAAGTGGACAACCGGTGGACCAACCCTGTCAGGCCTTTCCATCCAAGCGGTTAACCGGGCGACGTGCGGAGACCACCGCAGGCCCGCGGCCCCAACCCCATCGAAAACGAAATTTCGGGCGCCTGCCCGCGACGTGGCCTGCCCTCAAGCAGCGAGCGACCGCGTCTCGAGCGCTAGGGCCGGAATAATGAGGCTCAAGCAGCGAGCCGTCGCGCGGCGAGCGTTCGCGCCCAGCCCGCTCTCAAGCCGTGAGCCGTCGCGCGGCGAACGCTAGGGCAAAAATAAAGGTCAGACGGCCTGTAAGCCGGGTTCTGTTCCGCCCGAGGGCGGTGACGATCATTCCTCTGGACCGGCCATTGCTGACCGGTTCTCGCGACCTACCCGGATGCTCTCGGGCGGTGAGCCCTGCAGACCGAAGCCTGCGCGACATCCCTATTCGGTCTTGCTCCAGGCGGGGCTTGCCATGCCGGTCCTGTTGCCAGTCCCGCGGTGGGCTCTTACCCCACCCTTTCACCCTTCCCTGCCTCGCGAGGCAGGCGGTTTGCTTTCTGTGGCGCTATCCCTCGGGTCGCCCCGGGCGGGCGTTACCCGCCGCCTTTTCACCGTGGAGCCCGGACTTTCCTCGACGGAGCAAGCTCCGCCGCGACCGCCCGGCCGTCTGACGGGCGGACTGATGCTCCTCCCCGTCCCCGGGGTCAACCGCATGATGCCCGCGACACGGGGTTGTGCTAGGCTCCGCCCATGGCCCATCCCGCGCCGAAATACCCTGTCGACCTCGCGACCGAGACCCCGGACGCACGTGCGGCCCGCCTTGCATGGGAACGCGCCCGGATCGCCGAGGCAGAGGAAGACATCGCCACCGGTCGATATATCGAAGGCGACGAAGCCGACGCCTGGCTGGAGAAGGAACTGGCCGAGGCCCAGGCCGCGTTCGAGCACGAACCCGAGTGAGGCCAATGCGGCTGCGGGTGGTCGATCAGGCAAGGATCGACCTCGCCGCCGTCCACGCATGGCTCACCCAGCCCGGCAGCGGCCGCAGGGGACGTGGCCGCTACGTCAACATCGTCAAGGCCATGTCGGACCTGCGGTCAGCGCCCCTGCGCTGGCCTATCGGAGACATCCCCGACATCCGCGAGCGGCCTGTCGAAGGCCACCGCATCTACTATCGGGTAGATCTCGAGATCAGACTGATCGAGATTCTACGGATATTCAGTCCCTATCAGGAGCGCTCGACGCCCTAGTTCAGCACCCCGGTCGCGCTCTCCGCCGTCGCGAGCTGCAGCACACCCATCAGGGTCGCGCGCGTCTCGCCGTCGGCGATGCCGTCCACCTGTGACGGGCGCCAGTGGCGCTGGAAGGCCTCGATGGTCAGCCGGGTCGCCTCGTCATATTCGCCGCCCGGCGGCAGGGCGTAGCCCAGCCGGTGCAGACCGGCGCGCAGCACGATCACGCCCAGCCCTTCGTCGCCCGGCCCGAGCGGGGCGCCCAGGGCCGCAATCCGCTCCTGCGCCGGCTCGAACCACAGGCCGTGGCCCAGTCCGGCCAGCCGCTTCCACGGGAACCGCTCGCCCGGATCCTGCTTGCGCTCGGGCGCCAGGTCCGAATGGCCGATGATGCGGGCGTCCGGGATGGTCCAGCGGGTGCGGATGTCCGAAACCAGGCTGATCACCGCATCGATCTGAACGTCGGGAAAGTCGCGATAGCCGAACTCATGGCCCGGATTGACGATCTCGACGCCGATGGAGGCGGCGTTGCAGTCGGTCTCGCCCTGCCAGCCGCCCCGACCCGCGTGCCAGGCCCGGCGCTCCTCCGGAACCAGCCGATGGATCGTGCCGTCTTCATCCACCAGATAGTGGGCCGAGACCCGGGCGTCCGGGTCGCACAGCCGCGTCAGCGCCGCCTCACCCGTCTGCATGCCGGTGTAGTGCAGCACCAGCATGTCCGGCGGACCGCGGCGGGCGTCGAAATTGGGGGACGGGGCGTCCTTGACGATCAGCATGGCGAACGCCGGTCCTAGCGGCCCGTCCGTTCCCAGCCGTAGGCGACCCAGGCGTCGCCTTCCTTGCGCGCCTCGATGACGCCGTCATCGGCGCGACGGTCCCGGCGGGTCATGGCGCGACGGGCGCGAAGGGCCAGTCCGGCGAAGAAGACCAGCACGGCGGCGATCACGGCGATCACCGCCACGGCGGCGGCGGTCACCACCGCCAGCACCGCGCCGACCGCCATGGCGACCATGGTCGCGATCAGGCCGAACAGCCACACCACCGGAGCCAGCAGTCCGTTGGACGGACGACGGGCCGCGGCGCCGAAGAGCAGGGGATCGGAAGGGGTCATGACGTCACCATTTGGGGCGCTGCGAACAGCGCCGGACTCCCAATGTCGGTCTGCGAGGGCGCGGGGTCAATGCGCCGCCGCTTCACAGGCGAGTGTCCGGATCCGGCTCAATAGGGCTGATCCGCCAGCACCGACGCGCCCGAGGCCCGCTGGCGCTCGGTCTCGATGCGACGAACCGCCGCTTCCGCTTCGGGGTCGTTCATGACGCCGCCGATGCCGACCAGCACCCGCGCCGCCTCGCTCGACACGCCGAAGGCCTTGGACAGGGCCTCCCACGGCGAACCCGCTTCCGGATAGCGCTTGAACCGCACGTCGGCGTCGGCCTGGATGTGGGCCAGCGACTTGGCCTTGGCGATCGCCTCTTCCAGACCGCCCAGCTGGTCGACCAGGCCGATGCCCATGGCCTGGGCCCCGGTCCACACCCGACCGCGCGCGATCTCGCGCACCCGGGCGGGCGGCAGCCGACGGCCGGTCGAGACCCGGGCGATGAACTCCTCATAGGTCCGGTCGATCTGGGCCGCGAAGGCGGCGCGCTGGCTGGGGGTGAACGCCTGCGACGGCGACATCGAGTCGGCATAGTCGCCGCCGATGCTCAGGTGGCGCATGTCCACGCCGAACCGGCCGAGGGCGTCGGCCAGGACGAACTTGCCGCCGTACACCCCGATCGAGCCGGTCAGGGTCGTCGGCTGGGCCACGATCCAGTTGGCTTCCGAGCTGATCCAGTAGCCGCCCGACGCCGCATAGTCGCCCATCGACACGACCACCGGCTTGCCGGCCGCCTTGGCCGCGCGCACGGCGGCCAGGATCTGTTCCGACGCCTCCGGCGACCCGCCGGGCGAGGACACGCGGAAGACGATGGCCTTCACGTCGTCGTCCTCGATGGCGTCATAAATGGCCTTGGCGGTCACGTCCGACGCGATCGAGGCGCCGCCGCCGAACGGGCTGCCGCCGTTGTCACGGCCGGTGATGATGGCGCCCTCGCCGCCGACGATGGCGATGGCGTCGCGGCCGGAGCCGCTGCGCTCGCCCACGCTCGAGGCGTAGTCGCGGATGTCCATGATCTCGGCGTTGCGGCCGGCGCGGCGCTTGACCTCGGCCTCGGCCTCCTCGACCTGGCCGATCTTGTCGATCAGCTTGCGCTGCAGGGCCTCGGCGGCGGACCACGGGCCCGCCTCGATGGTCGCCTTCAGCTGCTGCGGCGTCTGCCGCCGGTCCTGCGCGGCATGGGTCAGGGCCGTGTCATAGATGGAGGTCATCCACGCCGTCATCGCCTCGCGGTGGGCGGCGGTGAAATCGCTCTGCGTATATTCGTTGACGGCGTTCTTGTACTCGTAGCGCTGCTCGAACTGGGCCTCGACGCCGTATTTGTCGAACGCCCGCCCGAGGAACATCGCCTCGGCCGAGAAGCCCGTCAGCTGGAAGCCGGCCGTGTTCTGCATCCACAGCTCGGACGCCGAGGCGCCGACCATATAGCTCGACACCGTCGTGCCGACCGGCTGGAAGCCCTGGCTGTGGGCGATGACGATCTTGCCGGCGCTGCGGAAACGCCGGACGGCCTGACGGATTTCGTCCGCCGCCGCCGGGGTGATCCCGGCCTCGGGCAGACGGATCAGCAGGGCCTTCACCTTGTCGTCCGTCTGGGCCTGGGCCAAGGTGTCGACGACCTGCATCGTCGACAGGCCCGAGCCGCCGAACACGGCGAACGGACTGGCTGGCGCCTGGTCGCTCAGTCCCTCACGCAGATCCAGCTCCAGCACCGTATTCGTGGGCGTCGGCGCCTTGGCGCTGACCGAAGCGATCAGGATCGTCAGGAAAACGAGCGGGATCACCACGAAAAACAGGATCAGGCCGGCGAAGACGCCGCCCATGGTGAGGAAGAACTGCTTCATGGGGTCGTCACGTGGCCTCGGGCGCGGGCCGGGTCATGGCCACATTTTGACCATAGAACGGCAGGGCTTTCGGTCAAATGAACGTCTCGTCACAGGCGAACGCATCGCAGCACATTCATGGTGCGCTGCCGAAAGCGAGATTGATGCGGGCGGTCGAAATCCCTATATGAGCCGCCTGCGAGCGGGGGCTGATCGCCCCGCGTTGTAACGGACCGCGCCTCCCCATGCTGGTCACGCTTATGAAGTCCAAGCTTCACCGCGCCACGGTGACCCAGGCCGACCTCGACTATGAGGGCTCGATCGCCATCGACATGGACCTGCTGGACGCCGCGGGCATCTTCCCGCACGAGCAGGTCGATGTGCTGAACATCACCAACGGCGCCCGCTTCACCACCTACGCCATCGAGGCCCCGCGCGGGTCCAGGGTCATCGGCGTCAACGGCGCCGCCGCCCGTCTGGTGCAGAAGAACGACAAGGTCATCGTTGTGACCTACGGCCAGCTGCCGTCCGAAGAAGCCCGCCAGTGGTCGCCCAACGTCGTCCTGCTCGACGACGACAACATCATCAAGTCCGCCGCCTGAGCTTGACGGCCGGGCCGCTCCGGCCTTCCCTCCCCTTTCGGAGGACCGGCCATGACGCGTGCGATCTCGAACCTGCGCTGGGTGCTGTACGGCGGCTATCTGCTGGCGGTCGCCGTGGCCATGATGATGGCCTTCACCCCGGGGCTGGCCCTGCTGGGCCTGCCGCCCGAGCGGATCACCTTCATCCCCGCCATGATCACCGGCGCGCCGTGGAGCCTGCCCCTGCTGCTGGTCAGGCTCGACTCGGTCACCACCCTGGCCATGGTCATGGTCGCCAACCTGCTGAACGTGGCGATCGGGCTGATGCTGGTGAAGTCGGGGGACTAGGCGAGTAGCTAGTGGCTAGTGGCTAGTGGCTAGTGGCTAGTGGCTAGTGGCTAGTGGCTAGTGGATCGCAGCTTCGGATATCAGCGGAAGGGCGGCGCGGACCCATCGGTCGCACGCCGCCAGCCAGCCACTAGTCACCAATCACTAGCCACTTCCATCCACCGGCGCTTACCGGTTCAGATCATACACACCCGCGATATCGATCCGCACGACCAGCTCGCCGGCGGCGATGGGGGTGGAGTCGGCCATGAACCCCTCGGCGCGCATCGCCATCATCGGGCGCGGCGGTTGCGGGGCGTAGCCGCCGCCTTCGGTCAGCGAGCGGATGCCGCCCAGCGGCGTGCCCAGGGCCTGCGAATACAGGGCGGCCTTGGCCTGCAGGTTGCGCACGGCGATCTGGCGCGCCTGGTTCTCGGCCGCCGACGGATCCTTCAGCCCGAAGCTGATGCCGTTGATCTGGTTGACCCCGGCAGCCACCACAGCGTCCGCCGTCGAGCCGACCTTGGTCAGGTCATTGATGATCACCGTCACCTGATTGCTGGCCTGATAGCCCCGCAGACGTGGCGGGTTGTTCTCGACGTAGTCATACTGGGCCGACAGGTTCAGGCCCGAGGTCTGGACGTCGCGCTCATTGATCCCGGCGCGGCGCAGGGCGGCGATGACCTGATTCATCCGCGTGGCGTTCTGGGCCATCGACTCGGCGGCGGTCGGAGCCTCGGTCACCACGGCGAAGGTGATGGTCGCCATGTCCGGGGTCGCCTTGACCTCGCCATAGGCCGACAGGTTCAGGCTCGGCCGCTCGGTCACCGCCTGGATGGTCAGGGGCGCGCCGCCGTTCGGCTGCGACTGGGCGTGGGCCACCGGGGCGCTGGCCAGCAGGGCGGCCGCGGCCATCAGGGCGCCGCCGATCATCAGGGCGCGGTTGGAGACGGCGGGCATCGTGGCGACGGCGGCGGCGGGACGGCGGATCATCGGAGAAGCTCCATGAGAGACGGTTTGTCGTTGCGAACACCGTCACCGGCGTCCGTGTTCCAACCATGGCCGTTTCCGCCTGAACGCGCGGTCAGGGTCCGTTGGCAGAAACCGTTCATCGACGTGAAATCGCCGAAACCTCCGGGGCGCCCCGGCGCCGCCCGCGCCCCGATGTCACCGACCGCTTGGCAAGCCGCCGCCTCCCCTGCTAGGCGGAACCCTCCTCGCTCCGGGGGCCCGTAGCTCAATGGTTAGAGCCGACCGCTCATAACGGTCTGGTTGGGGGTTCGAGTCCCTCCGGGCCTACTGGGTGTCGCCGGTCTGGGCGTGAGCGCCGCAGCCAGCCCCAGAAGACCGCCAAAGACCAGGGCCATTTGCCAAGTGTCTGAAACCAGACGCTCCGATGAAAGCCCGCCGAGCAGGTTGATGGCGACGCTGAAGCCGACGAGCAGGACCGACGTCACCCCGAACCACAACGCCGCCTCGCCCCACCGCTTCCGGGGTCGGGCGCGCCAAGCCGCATAAAGACCGAACAGCCATAGCCCGATGGTGAGCACTGTCGCGGATGTGACGCCATTCAGGACCATCACGCGCAACAGTTCAGCAGCCTCATAGTGCCGCCATCCCATCAGCATGAGCGCCGCTTTCAGAAGCATGCTCGCCAAGGCCCAGAAGCTCCAGCATCTCAGCAAGGCCGCGACACTGACCAGAGGCGGGAATCGCCCCAGCAGCCCGACAACGGACATGACAGCCAGACCGACGCCCGCTCCGAGAAATGGCACAAGCCGATAAAAGTACGCGGGTGCGGGGGCGTTCAGATCCTCCCACGTAAACACGTCGATCAGGGCGTCGCCCACCCAGGGCGTCATATCCACCTGAATGCAGACCGCCAGTAGGCCCAGAAGCAGAAGGAAGGCGGACAGCGCCTTCCCCGCCACCCGCAGCCCCGGGACCAATCAACGCCCCCAGAACCCGCCCCCGCCCCGGCTCCAGCGATCCTCGCCGCGATAGCGGTCGTCCTGCACATAGCGGCCGTCGCGGTCGTACCAGCCGTCGCCGTTCTGGTAGTCGTCCCAGCCGTCCAGCGCATAGCCGTCGTCATAGTAGTCGACGCCCAGCATGCCGTCCTCCTGGCCCCACCAGCTGCGCGGATAGGAGCCCTGGACGCACTCCCAGCCCTCGCCGCCGCGCCAGTAGGGTTCGTACCGGCCGCGATAGCGGTCGCGGAACTGCGGGCGGCAGACATGCTGCGACCAGACGCGGTTGCCGCTGGCCTGCACATTGGCGCGCGGCTCGCGATAGATGACGTCGCGCACGCCGGCGAAGACGTTGTTGGTCACCACCGCATTGCCCGCGGCGGCGGCCACCCCGACGGTGGAGGCGCGGATGCGGCTGTCGGCCAGACGCAGCTCGCCACTGTACAGCACCACGCCCTTGTCCGAGCGGCAGACGCGGCTGCCGTCGATGGAGACCGAGGCCCCCTCGACCACCACGCCCTCCACGAAACCGCAGACGGCGGTGTTGTCGATCTCGACCCGGCCGTAGTCGCGGCCGGCGCGCACGATCACCCCGATGCTGCGCGGGCCGAAGGCGTTCGGCGCATTGGTGCCCAGGATGGTGGTCGAGTGCAGGCGCGCGGGCGGACCGGCCGCCGGGGTGATCTCCACCCCCGACTGCGAGCCCGAGATCACGGCCTCCCACAGGTTCAGGGTCGCGCCGTCCGCGACCACCGCCGGCGCGATGGTGCGGGCCTCGATCACGGCATTGCGGATGTCCAGCAGGCCGCCGTCGGCATAGATGGCCGTCTCGTCGCCCGCATGGCGGAAGCCGACCCGGTTCATGACGATCTCGGCGCCGTAGCCGACGACGCAGGCCGCATCGCCCGCGCGCGGCGAGGCGAAGATCATGTCGCGGATCTCGACCCGCACGCCCGCCGCCACGGTCAGGCAGGGCAGGCCGTCCGGGGCCTGCAGGGTCGGCTGGGCGGTGGCCCAGTCGCGCAGGTCGAAGCCGCCCTCGCCGATGATGGTCAGCGGCTTGTCGATGTTCAGCCAGCCGACGCAGGCCCCGGCCCGCGAGCGGATCACCAGGGTCCCGCCGGGCCGCACCCGACGCACCGCGTCCTCGACCGCGCCCGTGCCCGGATTGCCGCCGCAGTCGACCAGGACGATCTCCTCGCCGCCCGGCCGCAGCGGGGGATAGCCGGGCCCGCCCCAGTCCGGCCGGTGCCGGCGATAGTCGTAGCGGGTGCGGTCACGGCGCTGGCTGTAGGACCGGGTCGGCGGGTCCAGCAGGACGCCGAAATTCGGTCGGGTCTGGCTCTCGACCCGGGCCGCCGTCTGGGCCTGGGCCGCGCCGGGCGCGGCGACGGTCAGCAGGGCCGCGCCGGCGGCCATCGCCGCCAGACCGCCGAGAACGCCGAAGAGGTTGCGGGTCGTCATGGGTCACGCCCTCCTTAGCGGCGCTGTGAACGGGAAACCTGGGCCAGCACGGCCTGCAGGCGGCCCGCCGACGGGCCGAAGCCCGACAGGGCGGAATCGATGCGGTAGGCGACGGCCTGGGCCTTGTCCTGATCCGCCACGCCCGAGACGCCGAGCGCGAAATAGCTGGACATGGCGAATTTGGCCTCGGGACTGCCCTGACGCGCCGCCTCCTCGAACCACTTGAACGCCCGCGCATAATCGGCGGGCAGGCCGATGCCCTCGGCGTACATCACCGCCAGCACCAGCTGGGCCTCGGACGAGCCGTTCACCGCCGCCAGCTGGATCGCCCGCACCCGCTCCAGATAGGACAGCCGGCCCTCCATCGGGTGGCCCAGCATGGCCTCCAGCGTCTCGATCTGGCGCTTGGACAGGTCCTCCGGCCGCTGCGCCGCCGTCTCGCTGACCCCCAGATAGCGCAGGGCGCGGCCCACATGGATGAAGGGCAGCTCGCCGCCCATCCGGCCCAGCGCATATTCATAGGCGTCGCCCCGGGGACGGCTCTCGTCCGAGAAGGGCACGCCCGACTGCGGAGCGGTGTTGGGGTAGAATTCGAACGGCGGCGTCCACTGCCGCGCCTTCACCTCGACAAAGCGCTGCTGCTGCGCCCGGCTGGGCGAGGAGCGCTCGAAATCGCGCATCAGCACATAGGCGCCCACGTCGCCGGTCTGCACCGCCAGATAGTTGTACAGATAGGCGTCCACGTCGTTGCGCTGGAACAGGCCGATCGCCGACGGATAGCCGCGCCGGTTGCGGTCCCGGCCGCCCCGGTCGCCGGCGCCCCGGCCCCAGGCCTCGCGCGCCTCGCGATTGTCCTCCGGCTCGCCATAGGGGCCGTACAGGCCGTCATGCAGCCGGGCCAGGGTGCGATAGCCCTCGGCGTCCTGGGTCGACAGGATGTAGATCACCCGGTCCCGCACGGCCGACTGCTCGTCCACCGTCATATTGCCCAGCAGCCGGTCCAGCTTGCGGTAGGCCTCATGCCGCTCGAAGGCGCGGCAGTCGTCATAACGGGACAGCGGACGCCAGCCGCCCCAGCCGTCGCGGCGGGTGCGGTTGATCGGGGCGTAGCCCTCGTCATTGGCCAGCGCCATCGCCAGCCAGGTGGCCGATTCGATCGGGTCCTCGATGTTCTTGTCGGTCGCCCGCACCGCCGAATAGCGCGCGCCCAGCTCCAGCTGGGCGAAGAAGTCATTCTGGAAGGCGGCCCGGCGCAGGGCGCGCAGCCCCGTCTCCTGGGCGTTGAACTCCGAGCCGGTCATCGACGCCGGACGCGGACAGCTGTTCGAGGCCCCGTCGCCACGGCCCTGCCAGAAGCGCACGCCGCCGTCCCGGTTGCAGGAGCTCATGCCCAGCGCCGCCAGCGCCAGGACGCCGACCACCGCCGCGACCGCCACCGGCGCGCGCGAACCGCCCGGGCGCGAGTGCCCGGAGCGCGAGCGTCGTCCGTGTTCGCCTTCCCCGTCGGCCATGTCCCCTCACACCCTCTACGGGCGTCGCCGCCCCCCGCACGTTAACCATGCCCGTTAACCCTTACGGGACTTCGACAGTCCGGTCGCGTTAACGTCCTGTCAAGGTTAACGCCGTTTCGCGACAAAGCGTTGCCGCGCGATCGCCATTTTGTCCCGTAACGCGAGTTTTCCACCGAAATCAGCACCTTGAGAACTCGCCTCGCAGGCGAAATCAGCGGCCTCGCTTCCGCTTCCTCCCCGCCCTATATGCAGGCCCCGCCCGCCGGAGTTTGCCCGCATGTCCTACGTCGCCCGCGACGACCGCCCCGCCGACAAGGCCGCCCGCTATGCGGAGGTCGAGGCCGAAATCCTCGCCGTTCTGGATGGCGAGCCGAATCGCGTGGCCCGGATGGCCACCGTCGCCTCCATGCTGGCCGACGCCTTCCCGGCCTTCTTCTGGACCGGCTTCTACGTCGTGGACGAGACGAAGACGGATGAACTGGTGGTCGGTCCCTACCAGGGCACGCTCGGCTGCCTGCGAATCGGCTTCAACCGCGGGGTCTGCGGCGCCGCCGCCCGCACCCGCACGACCCAGATCGTCGAGGACGTCCACGCCTTCCCCGGCCACATCGCCTGCGACAGCCGCTCGGCCAGCGAGATCGTCGTCCCGGTCTTCGACGCCTCGGGCGCCCTGATCGCGGTTTTTGACGTCGACGCGACCGAGACGTCCGCTTTTGACGCATCGGACGCCTATGCTCTGGAGACCCTGCTGGCCAAGGTGTTCGGCGCGGCCGCCTGACCGTCCCGACCGTCTCGCCGGGGCCAGACTAATACCCGGATAATATTATCCGGGGCGCCGTTGTTTTTGCTACGCTTTCCCGAAGCGTCGATAGACGTTTCAGACGATCTGGACGGTCTGGACGGTTTTTTTGCACCGTCTCCCGCCCGCCCGATCGCCCTGTCCGCACCCTGTTTTCTCCGTCGGAGGTTTTCATGTCTGACCGCGTTGTTCTGGTGACCGGCGGCCACGGCGCGCTCGGCGCCGCCGTCGTTCAGGCCGCCCTGGCCGACGGGCTGAAGGTCGCGATCATCGACCACGCCAAGGGCCATCCGGTTCCGGAAGGCGTGCTGGAGCTGGGCGGCGTCGACCTGACCGACCCCGCCTCGGCGCAACAGGCGGTGGACGCCGCCGCCGACCATTTCGGCCGTCTCGACGCCCTGCTGAACATCGCCGGCGGCTTCGTCTGGCAGACCACCGACGACGCCGCCCCGGCGTGGGAGAAGATGTTCGCCCTGAACCTCTCCACCGCCCTGAACGCCAGCCGCGCCGCCCTGCCCTGGCTCAAGGCCTCGCCCGAAGGCCGCATCGTCAACGTCGGCGCCAACGCCGCCCTCAAGAGCGCTGCGGGCATGGGCGCCTACGCCGCCTCCAAGGCCGGCGTCCATCGGCTGACCGAAAGCCTGGCCGAGGAGCTGAAATCGACCCCGGTCACCGTCAACGCCGTCCTCCCGTCGATCCTCGACACCGCGCAGAACCGCCAGGACATGCCCGACGCCGACCCGTCCAAATGGGTCGCCCCCGCCGATCTCGCCCGCGTCATCCTCTTCCTCGCCTCCCCCGAAGCCCGGGCGGTGACCGGGGCGCTGGTGCCGGTGGTGGGCAAGGTCTGAGCGCAAGAGTGATGAGATCCGTCCTCTTCCTGCCCGCCAGCAATCCGCGCGCGATCGGGAAGGCCCGCACCCTGGACTGCGACGTCGCCATCCTCGACCTCGAGGACGCCGTCGCGCCGGAGGCCAAAGAAGCCGCCCGCGCCGCCGCCGTTCAGGCGCTCCGCGACGGCGCCTTCGGGCCCCGCGTCGGCGTCCGCATCAACGGGCTCGACACCCCGTGGGGCGGCGACGACCTCAAGGCCCTGTCCGAAGCGGGCGTGACCCTGATCGTCGCGCCCAAGGTCGAGGACGCCGACGCCGCCCGGGCCCTGACCGCCGCCCTGCCCCTCGGCGCCGTCCTCTGGGCCATGATCGAGACGCCCCGCGCCCTCTTGAACCTCAACGCCATCGCGCAGGTCGAACGGCTGGAGGCCCTGATGCTGGGGGTCAACGATCTGGCTGTCGGCCTGCGCGCCGGCCCGTCGCCGGACCGCGAGCCGCTCAAGCCCTGGCTGGCCGCCACGGTCGCCGCCGCCCGCGCGAACGGCCTGCTCGCCCTCGACGGCGTCTACAACGCCTTCACCGACCCCGGGGGCTTCGCCGCCGAGTGCGCCCAGGGCCGCCTCTACGGCTTCGACGGCAAAAGCCTGATCCATCCGTCCCAGATCGCCCCGGCCAACGCCGCCTTCGGCCCCACGGACGCCGAGATCGCCCACGCCCGCGCCGTCGTCGCCGCCTTCGCCGCGCTCGAGGCGGACGGCAAGGGCGCCATTCGGGTCGACGGCCGCATGGTCGAGCGGCTGCATCTTTCGGAAGCCGAACGTGTTCTCAGCCATCTCGACCGGGATCGCTGACGGGCCTATCTAAGGGTCCTGAATAAGAACGGACGCCGTCCGCAGGCGCCGCAGGGAAGGTATCGAGTGAGCAACGCCGTTATCGCCGCCACCGGGCTGTTCACGCCCGATCAATCCATCTCCAACGAAGAACTGGTCGCGGCCTACAACGCCTACGCCGACCGCTTCAACGAACGCCACAGCGCCGAAATCACCGAGGGCGACGTCGCCCCCCTGACCCACTCCTCGGTCGAGTTCATCGAGAAGGCGTCCGGCATCAAGTCGCGCTTCGTGCTGGACAAGGCCGGCGTGCTCGACCCCGAGCGCATGGCCCCGAACATCCCCGAGCGCGCGAATGAGGAGCTGTCGGTCCTCGCCGAAATGGCCGTGAAGGCCGCCCGCCAAGCCATCGCCGCCTGGGGCAAGCCGGTCAGCGAGATCGGCGCCGTCCTGTGCGCCGCCTCCAACATGCAGCGCGCCTATCCGGCCATGGCCATCGAGGTGCAGCAGGCGCTGGGCATCGAGGGCTTCGCCTTCGACATGAACGTCGCCTGTTCCTCGGCCACCTTCGGCCTGAAGACGGCCGCCGACTTCATCGCCTCCGGCTCGGTCAAGGCGGTGCTGATGGTCAACCCGGAAGTCTGCTCGGCCCACCTGAACTTCAAGGACCGCGACAGCCACTTCATCTTCGGCGACGTCGCCACCGCCGTCATCATCGAGTCCTCCGACACGGCCGGTCCGGGCGGCTGGGACATCCTCGGCACGCGCCTGAAGACCAGCTTCTCGAACAACATCCGCAACAATTTCGGCTTCCTGAACAACGCCGCCCCCGAGGGCATCGGCGCCCCGGACAAGCTGTTCGTCCAGCAAGGACGAAAAGTCTTCAAGGACGTCGTGCCGATGGTGTCCGACATGATCGTCGACCATGCGGGCGAACTGGGCCTCGACCCCACCGGTCTGAAGCGGATGTGGCTCCACCAGGCCAACATCAACATGAACCAGTTCATCGGCCGCAAGGTCCTGGGCCGCGAGCCCGAGGCCGACGAGAACGTCATCATCCTCGACGAGTACGCCAACACCTCGTCCGCCGGCTCGATCATCGCCTTCCACCTGCACCACGACGGCTTCGCCCCCGGCGACACCGGCCTGATCTGCAGCTTCGGCGCGGGCTACTCCGCCGGGACCGTCTTCGTCCGCAAACGGGCCTGACCCCAACCTGCGACTAATTCGCAGAAAAGCCGCCCAGTCGCCCTCGTGCGATTGATTATGCAAATCGTTCGCAGTAATTGCCCCGCCTGTTCATCAAGCGGGGCTTATCCATGCGTACTCTCCTCCTCTCCGCCGGGCTCGCCGCCCTGACCGCCGCCGCCTCCCCGGCCCTTGCCCAGACGGCGGGCCGGCAGGAGGCGACCCGGCTGCCGCCGGTCAGCGTGCTCGCCACCCGCACCGAGACCCGCCCCGACGAGGCCCCCGCCACCGTCTCGGTCATCACCGACCGCCAGATCGAGGCCGAGCTGGTCACCGACATCAAGGACCTGGTCCGCTTCGAGCCCGGCGTCAGCGTCGTCAGCCAGCCCCAGCGCTTCGGCGCCGCCCTCGGGACCACCGGCCGCGGCGGCAATGAGGGCTTCACCATCCGCGGCATGGGCGGCGATCGCGTCCTGATGGTGATCGACGGCGTCCGCGTCCCGGACGGCTTCACCTTCGGCGCCCAGAGCGTCGGGCGCGGCGGCTATGCCGACCTCGACCTGATGAAGTCAGTCGAGATCCTGCGCGGTCCGGCCTCGGCCCTCTACGGCTCGGACGGGGTGGCCGGCGCCGTGGCCTTCACCACCCGCGACCCGTCGGACCTGCTCCGTGACGGCGAGTCCTTCGGCGCCCGCGCCCGGGTCGGCTACAGCTCGGCCGACGAGGGTCTGACCGCCTCCGGCATGATGGCCGGCCGCAGCGGCGCCGTCTCCGGCCTGCTGGCCTGGACCCGTCGCGACGCCTCCGAGACCGAGACCGCCGGGACGGTCGGCGGAACCGGCGCCGCGCGCACCGAAGCCAACCCCATGGACCTCACCTCGGACGCCCTTCTGGCCAAGGCCGTCTGGGACTTCGCCCCGGGCCAGAGCCTGCGCCTGACCTACGACTACTTCGACAGCGAGATGACCGCCGACGTCCTCAGCGGCCGCAGCGCAACCGTCACCCGGCTGCTGGCCGACGACACCACCACCCGCGAAGGCTGGAGTCTGGGCTGGCGCGGCGAGGACGGCCCCGGCTTCGACAGCGGCGGCCTGACCGTCTACGGCCAGACCGCCGAGACCCGCCAGTACACCTTCGAGGGACGCACCCCGGCGGTCGACCGCACCCGCGACAACACCTTCGACAACGAGGTCTTCGGCGTCTCGGCCGACGCCACCCGCACCCTCGGCGTCCATCGCCTCACCGTCGGCGGCGACTGGTCCCGAACCACCCAGCAGGGTGTCCGCTCCGGCACCGTGCCGCCCGCCGGCGAGACCTTCCCCACCAGCGCCTTCCCGAAGACCGACTTCACCCTCGCCGGCGTCTTCGTGCAGGACGAGATCAGCCTGCTGGGCGGCGACCTGCGGATCATCCCGGCCCTGCGCTGGGACCGCTACGAGCTCGAGACCGCCGATGACCCGCTCTACCCGGGGCCGCGCGCCGACCAGTCGGACGACCACATCTCGCCCAAGCTGGGCGTGGTCTGGTGGACCGGCGACCACCTCGGCCTCTTCGGCAGCTGGGGCGAGGGCTTCAAGGCCCCGACGCCCAGCCAGGTGAACAACTATTTCGGCAACCTGGCCTACGGCTACACCTCGGCCCCCAACCCCGACCTGAAGCCGGAGACCAGCCAGTCGGTCGAGCTGGGCGTCCGCCTGCGCGACCTCACCCTGTTCGGCGCCGAGGTCTCCGGCCAGGCTGTGGTCTTCCGCTCGGACTATCAGGACTTCATCAGCCAGCAGGTGGTGTCGGGGTCCTTCACCCCGACCGACCCCGCCGTCTACCAGTGGATCAACTTCACCGACGTCGAGATCCAGGGCTTCGAGGCCCGCGCCAACGCCTGGTGGGACAACGGCGTCAGCGCCCGCTTCGCCTTCGCCTGGGCCGAAGGAGAGACCACCAGCGCCGGCGTCACCACCCGGCTGCCGACCATCGACCCGATCAAGGTGGTCCTCGGCCTGGGCTATGACGAGCCGGCCGGACGGTTCGGCGGCCAGCTGATCACCACCTGGTCGCAGGCCAAGGACGCCGCCGACACCGACGGACTGGGCTGCTACGCCGCCGGCTGCGCCACCGGCGACGACTTCGCCCTGGTCGACCTGACCGCCTACTGGAACATCACCGACCAGGTCACGGCCCGCGCGGGCGTCTTGAACCTCCTCGACGAGACCTACAGCTGGTGGAGCGACGTCCGGGGCGTGGCGGCCTCGTCGGCCGTGCTCGACGCCTACACCCAGCCGGGCCGCAACTTCGGCCTGTCCCTGGCCTTGCGGTACTGATCCATGAACGCGATAACGCGACTGACTCGCATTAGAAGGAGCCGCCCCATGCGACGCGCCCTGCTGCTCGCCACCGTCCTCGCCGCCGCCGTGGCGTCGTCCGCTCCGGCCCTCGCCGGGGTCGCCCCCGTGACGACCCCGGTCACCGCTCCGGCGACCAGCCAGTTCGAGCGGGATCGCCAGTCCATCCTCGCCCAGGCCGGCCAGTGGCGGGTGCGCTTCGACATGCGCGAGAACGTCAGCTTCCGCGCCGGCTACGAGCCGCTGGACGAGAAGCTGTCGGCGGGCGACGAGATCGTCCGCGTCGTCTACGACGACGGCGCGCGGATCAGCCTGCAGCACATCCTCGTCATGAGCGATGACGCCGGCCATCACTTCGTCATCAAGCACTGGCGCCAGGACTGGGTCTATGAGCCCGAAACCGTCCTGACCTACGCTGGTCCGAACCGGTGGACCGTGACCCCGGTTTCGGCCGAAGAGCGCAGCGGCGCCTGGTCCCAGACGGTCTGGCAGACGGACGACAGCCCCCGCTACGGCGGCGTCGGCCGCTGGAACTACGACCACGGCCGGTCGGAGTGGACCTCGGCCCCGACCTGGCGTCCCCTCGCCCGCCGCGACGCGGTCCGAAACCCGATCTACGACCGCTACCTGGGCGTCAACCGCCACGCCCTGACGCCGGAGGGCTGGGTCCACATCCAGGACAATGTGAAGATGGGCCCCGCCGAGGGCGATGAGACCGATCCGGTCGCCATCGTCCAGGAGGACGTGATCAACACCTACCGCGCCGTGGACAACTATGACCCCGCGCCGGGCGACGCCTACTGGGCCGCGACCAAGGACTACTGGGCCGGCGTCCGCGCCGCCTGGGACGCGGTCGCCGCCCGCGACGGCGGCGTCTGGCTCGAGGAAGAGGCCAACCGCGGCGCCGTCACCGGCAAGCCGCTGATGGACTGGGCCGACGAGGTCCAGGCCGGAACCCTGACCACCGAAGCCGCCATCGCACAGGCGCGTGAACTGATCGGCCGCGCAACCGTGGCCCCGGCGTCGTAGCCGGGCCGTTCACGTGTAGGGGGAGAAGGGGGGACGCGGTACGGCGTCCCCCCTTTTTCAGGCCCGCTGCAGCCAACCCCGAGCCGAACACGCCGCCCGCTCCGATCACGAGGACCGTGGTCATCAGAGGAAGCGTTCCCGGTCGTCAGGCGAAGGGATCATGCAGGCGTCGGTCCGTCCGAAGAGGGCGTAGCGATTGCCGGCGATCAGGTCATAGACGGGGTTCCGCAACAGGCGCGGCACAAGCTTCAGCCCCCTGAACACCCCCATCCCCGGCAAGG
Source organism: Brevundimonas sediminis (assembly GCF_048799765.1). Taxonomy (NCBI): domain Bacteria; kingdom Pseudomonadati; phylum Pseudomonadota; class Alphaproteobacteria; order Caulobacterales; family Caulobacteraceae; genus Brevundimonas; species Brevundimonas sediminis. The sequence continues at coordinate 94,361 of NZ_JBLYQK010000009.1, read as the reverse complement.
CGCCCAGCACCGTGAGCGCCGCGTCGGACTTGAAATGGATGCGGCCGTTCAGGACCACGGCGTTCGTCTGCGGCGTCTCCGGATCGATGCCGAACCGCGCGGCCAGCGCCCGCCCCCGTTCCGACTGGATGGGCAGGAAACGGAAGCGCCCGTCGGGGTCATGATCGATCACCCAGCGGACCCATCGGGAACAGAAGACGCAGACCCCGTCGAACAGGATCAGGCCGTCAGGTTCATCAGGAGCGGGCTGCGGTGACCAGCGGGTCATGGAGGGACAGTGAGCCGATCAGCGAAGCTTCACAAGGCGACGTTACGCCGCCGCCACAGCCTCGATCTCGACCAGCCAGCCCTCTTCGAACAGGCCCGTCACGATCACCGTCAGCGCCGTCTGCCGCCCGCCGAGCCGCCGCAGGCGCACCTCGCGATTGGGCAGGGCGTATGCCCGATCCGACAGATAGGTCGTCACCTTCACGAGGTTGTCCAGCGTCATCCCGGCCGCCCTCAGCTGGGTCTCGACGTTGTCCCAGACCTGTTCGCACTGGCCGGTGAAGTCGGCGGACAGCGAGCCGTCAGGCGCGACAGGGATCTGGCCGGACAGGTAGAGCCAGCGGGTCGCCCCGCTGACTTCACAGGCCTGCGCATACTCGCCCTCCGCCGGCGGCGAGCCGTCGCCGGTCAGGGGGCGGATCGACAGCATCAGCGGCGCGCCGCGTCCGAGCGGGCGCGGACCTGGGCGAACTCCGAGGTCGGCTTCCAGCCCGGCCAGTCGCGGCTGTTCGCGAGGTCGAGGCCCAGGTGGTACAGCAGGGTCAGGTTCTCCACCGCCGAGGTGAAGTCCAGGTCCGCCGACCACTCGTCCGACGGCTTGTGATAGTCGGCGGCGAACTTGGCCCGCCAGGCGGCCTCGCCGGCTTCACGCCCGCCCTCGACCCAGTCCCAGCCGTGCCAGGGCATGATCGCCGGCACGCCCATGCGGGCGAACGGGAAGTGGTCCGAGCGATAATAGAAGCCCTGCTCCGGCTGGTGGTCATCCGACACATAGCGGCCCAGCGGGGCGGCCAGCGCTTCCAGACGGTCCTCCAGATCGTTCTGACCCTTGCCGAAGATCGGCACGTCGCGGGTCGAGGGCGACAGCGGCAGCATGTCGATATTGATGTCGGCTACGGTCGTCTCCAGCGGATAGACCGGATTGGCCGCATAGCCGTACGAGCCCAGCAGGCCCATCTCCTCGGCCGCCATGTGCGCGAAGACGATGGTGCGTTGCGGACGCGGGGCGCGGCTCAGCTGACGGGCCATCTCCAGCACGCCGATGGTGCCCGAGGCATTGTCCCAGGCGCCGTTCCAGATGTTGTCGCCGGTCACGCCGGGATGCTGGTCGGCCCCGCCGACGTGGTCCCAGTGCGCCGAGTAGATGATGGTCTCGTCCGGGTGGCTCGTGCCCGGGATCTTGGCCAGCAGGTTGTGGGTGACCAGGGTCTCGATGGTCTCCGACACATCGACCGACAGGCTAACGCCGCTCAGGGGCACGGCCTTGAACGACCCGCTCGCGGTGTTGGCGAAGCTGTCCATGCCGAGGCCGGCGGCGGACGCCATGGCGAAGGCGACGTCATGGTTGATGGCGCCCGAGAACTCCAGGTCCGCGGCGCCCGGCGTCAGGGTGCGGGTGCGGTTGGCGCCGCGCATCATCCCCTGCCACTGCGGCGAGGAGGCCGGTTGGGCGATCAGGGTGATGATCCCCACCGCGCCGCGGCGGAAGGCCTCGTCCGCCTTGTAGGCGCCCGACTGATAGTTGGTGGCGTAGGCGCCGTTGAACAGGTCCCCGTCCGGCTCGCCCGCGATGACCACCACGACCTTGCCGCGCACATCGACGGAGCCGTAGTCATCCCAGTTCCGCTCGGGCGCGGTGATGCCGTAGCCGGCGAAGACCAGCCCCGCGTTGCGGATGGAGGCGCGGCCGTCATTCGTCGCGGCGCGCAGGGTGATGTCGGTCCCGAGAGCCAGGGCGTGGGTCTGGCCGTCCGGGCCGGTCCAGCCGGCCGTGCCGCCCGCGACCGGGGTGTAGCGCTTGAGCTCCACCGGCTGCAGCCACTGGCCGTTCGGGCCGCCGGGCTCCAGCCCCATGGCTTCATACTGGGCCTGCAGGAAGGCGAGCACCTTGCGCTCGCCCTCGGTGCCCGGGTAGCGCCCCTGATAGTCGTCGGCGCTGATGGTGCGGATGTCGCCGCTGATCCGCTCGGCCGAGAAGGCGGGTTCGACCGGCGCCGCGCCCCCGGCGCCCGCCGTCGCACAGGCCGACAGCAACAGGCCTGCGGACAGGACGGCGGCGATCGCCGAACCGCTCTTCAGTTTGCGAAACATGGTGAGGCTCCCATCCCCAAAATCGATGGCGCGCACCTTAGGGCGGCCCCGAAAGACCGCCCCTTACTTTTTTGTCATGTAATCCGGTGGCGGATTACCGCCGCTGGTCCGCCGTTGCGGCGCGGGCGGGGCCGAACTCCGAGCCCGCCTTCCACTGCGGCCAGTCGCGGCTGTTCGCGAGGGCCGAGCCGACGCTGTAGATCACCTGCAGGTCCTCGACCTGACCGCGCAGATCCCAGTCCGGCGACCACTCGTCGGCGGCCTGGTGGTAACGGCTGCGACCGTATTCCGACCGGGTCGCCTGACGCTCGGCGATCGGCTCGTCGCGGAAGTCGCCGCTGGAGCCGCCGTAGGTCATCGGCACGCCGCGCTTGGCCAGCGGGAAGTGGTCCGAGCGGAAATACCCCCCCGAGGCCGGGTTGGCGTCCGGCAGAACGGTCCGCCCCTGGCTCTCGACCACGGCGCCGATGCGCTCATCGAGGTCCGACTGGCCGTATCCGGTGATGCCGTACCGGGTCACCCGGCCATAGACGTTCATCGAATCGACGTTGAACCCGCCCACGGTCGTGGCCAGCGGATAGACCGGATTGGAGGCGTAGTACTCCGAGCCCAGCAGACCGCTTTCCTCGGCGGTGAAGCTGATGAAGACGATCGAGCGCTCCGGACGGGGGCCGGCGCCGAAGGCGCGGGCCAGCTCCAGCAGGCCGGCGGTGCCGGTGGCGTTGTCGACCGCGCCGTTGAAGATGGCATCGCCCTCGGCGTCCGGCGCGCCGACCCCGATGTGGTCCCAGTGCGCCGTGTAGAGGATGGTCTCGTCCGGATGGCTCGCCCCCGGCAGGCGGGCGATGACGTTGTGGGTCGTCACCTGGGTCGAGGCGACGTCGAAGGTCCCGCTGAAGGTCGCGCCGGTCAGTTCGACCGGCCGGAAGTCGCGGCTGCGCGCGGCCACCTTGAGGGCCTCGAAGTCCAGACCGGCGCGGCGGAACAGGTCCACGGCCACGTCGCGCTGGATCCACGATTCCATCGGCACCCGCTCGGCGGCGGCGTTCTGACGGACGATGTCGAACTGGGGCCCCGACCAGCTGTTGGTCACCGTGGCCCAGCCATAGGAGGCCGGAGCGGTTTCGTGGACGATGATGACGCCCGCCGCGCCCTTCCGCGCCGCTTCCTCGTACTTGTAGGTCCAGCGGCCGTAGTAGGTCATGGCCCGGCCGCCGAAGGTGTTCAGTTCCGGCTGTTCGAAGTCGGCGTCATTGACCAGGACGACGATGACCTTGCCGCGGACGTCGACGTCCTTGAAGTCGTTCCACTGGCGCTCGGGCGCGTCGATGCCGTAGCCGACGAAGACCAGCGGCGCGTCGGCCAGATTGACCTGGCTGCCCGGCAGCCGGGTCGACACCACGATCTGCTGGCCCTGCGTCAGCGGCACGGTTTCGCCGCCCACCTGGAAGGCGGCGTGGATGTTGGAGGCCGTGAAGCGGTTCAGGGTCACGTCCTGGGTCCACTGGCCGTCCGGCCCGCCCGGCTGCAGACCGGCGGCGGCGTACTGGGCGCTCAGATAGTCGATGACCTTCTGCTCGGCCGGGGTGGCGATGCCGCGCCCCTCGAAGCTGTCGTCGGACAGGACGCGGACATGTTCGGACAGGCGGCCGGTGTCGAAGGTCGGGGTCTGGGCCTGAGCGGCTCCCGCGACGGACAGGAGCGCGCCGGCGACGAGCGCGGCGACGGAAACGGACAGACGCATGATCGGGACACCTCAGCCTTTTGAACAGGAGCCGGACGTTAGGGCGCGAAGGCTGGACTGTCGATGCGGGGAGCGTCCGGCCCGGACTCGCGTAACACTGGTTTTTATGTTAACCAACACGCATTGGTTCAGTCGGGAGAGGCCCCATGACCCTGTTTCTGCAACGCCGGCGCGCCGTGTTTCGTGCGACGGCGCTCGCCGTCTGCCTGACCGGCGTCGCCGGTTGCGTGACCCTGCTCTCACCTTACCAGCAGATGGCCGACAAGAAGTTGGGCGCCGCCGCCGAAGCACTGCTGGACCTGCAGGCGAAGGCTGAGCTGGACCCCGGGCCGCTGACCAACACACCGGAGCTTCAGGCCCGGGGCGAAGAGCTTCGAACGGGAATCCGGGTGGCCAGAAACATGTACCGTACCTCGTACGGCGACCAACTCAGCGAAGGTCACCGTGTCCTTCTGGTCAGCACCATCGACAACTGCGACAACGCCGTCCGGCACTTCTTTGAGGTCCTCGCCACACAGGGCAGCATTTCAGACCCGGCCGCTGACCAGATGCTGACGCTCGCGCACACGACCTGCCTGACGGCCGCCGAACGCGTACGGGACGGGAAATAGACCATGACCGACCTCACCGAATTCAAGCCCGCCTCCGCCGACGAGTTCATGGACCAGATCCAACGGCAGATCGGGAGCGATCTCACCGCTGTCTGGAAGGCGAACAAGAAAAAGCTCGAGCGGAACCTGCGGGTCCTGGGCGAGGCCACCGTCCGGACAGCCCTGCTGCTTGAGACCAGGCAGATTACGGAAGCAGAGGCTGACGCTATCCTTTACCAGCAGGAGCAGCTGTTCAACGCCACGCTGAACCACACCCTCGCCCTGCCCTACATCGCCGCCCAGAGCCTGCTGAACACCATCTTCAAGGTCGTCGGTTGGGCGGTGTTCAATTACAGCGGGGTCAACCTCTTCCCCGCGCTGGTCACGCCCTGACGACATCAGGCTTCAGGGCTGCGGCGACACGGCCCCCGCGCCGGGCCAGTCCGTGTCGCCGACCCGGGTCAGGCGCAGTTCGATGAAGCGACGGGGCGGCTGGCCTTCGGCGACATAGTCCCCGACCTCGTGCCAGGTCCCGTTCTCGACCACGGCGACGTATTTGATCATTGCGTTCGGCCCGGCGGGCATCTCCCAGCGGAAGCCGTTATCGGTCCTCTCGAACGGGTACTCGCCGGTATAGCCATTGGCGTAGCTGCGGAAGAGGTACCGTCCGGCCCGCTCGTCCCACGACAGGATGGCGAAGGCGTTGAACTGGGTCGAGCCGTCGGCGGCGTAGCCCCGCCCCTCGATCAGCTTGACCGACCCGCCCAGCAGGGAACCGACCCGTTCCGTCTGGGCCAGGACCGTGGTGTGGCCGGGCATGGTGGTCGTCGCCGTCCCGCGCCATTCGCCGTCCATGAAGTCCAGCGCCCCCACCTGCTCCCGCTGGGCCGGACTGCCGGCGGGTTGCTGGACCTGGGCGACGGCGGGCGCGGCGGCCAGCAGGCCGAAGGCGACAAAGGCGGACGCGAGATGCAGGCGACGCATGGGAACCTCCCCCGGATTTCACTTTGCGTTATAAAGTCGATCCGCCCACCTTCGCAAGACGCCGTTCGTTCGAAGGGAGTCGACAATGAAAAGCCCGCCGGAGCGCGGGCTCCGGCGGGCTCTTCAGTTCAGCCTGTCAGGCGGTCGTCTAGTGGGCGACGCCCTTCCAGATCCGGCGGTAGGACAGATAGGTCACACCGGCGAAGAGGAACAGGAAGATCAGCGTGCCGACGCCGGCGCGCTTGCGGGCGACCTGCTTCGGATCCGAGGCCCAGGCGATGTAGGCGGCCACGTCCTTGGCATAGTTCTCGACGGTCGGCGCGGTGCCGTCGTCATAGGTCACCTGACCGTTCTGCAGCGGGTTCGGCATGGCGATGAAGCCACCCGGCGGCACGTGAGCGCCGTCCGCGACGAACGGGGTCAGGTCGCCGGCCATGTACTCGTTGTAGTTCTGGCCCGGACGAATCTGCAGGCCGGCCGGCGGCGTCTTGTAGCCGGTCAGCAGCGAGTAGATGTAGTTGGCGCCGCCGTGACGGGCCTTGGCCATCACCGACAGGTCGGGCGGAGCCGCGCCGCCGTTCGCGGCGGCCGCGGCCGTCGCGTTCGGGTACGGGCTGGGGAAGCGGTCGGCCGGGGTGCCGTCACGCATCACCGGCTCGCCGGTTTCGGTGTCGATGTCCGCGATCTGCACTTCCTTGGCGAGAGCCCGAACAAAGCGGTTCTCGGCGGGGCTGACCTGGTCCACGTCGTAGAACGGGCCGCCCGGCTCCGCGAGGGTGCGGAAATGCATGAGGTTCATGCTGTGGCAGGAGGCGCAGACCTCGCGATAGACCTTGTAGCCGCGCTGCAGCTGGCCCTGGTTGAAGGAGCCGAACGGGCCTTCGAACGAGAAGCCGCCGTCGCGCAGGTGGTGGCCGCCGCCGCCCGCCGCGAGGACGGGACCGGCGGACAGGGTCAGGCCGGCCGCCGCGGCGATCAGGACCAGGGTCTTCTTCATGGAGCGCATCGGTGTCTTGAGGGTCATGTGCACTATCAGCCCTTCTGCTCTTCGGCGCCCGGCAGAACCGGCTCCGAGATCGTCGCAGGGATCGGCAGCGGCTTCTCCTTCAGACCCACCAGCGGCAGGATCACCAGGAAGAAGGCGAAATAGTACAGCGTCGCGAGACGGGTGAGCCACAGGTAGCTGTTCAGCTTGCCGTCAAACAGGGTGAAGCTCGGCATGCCCGGGATGACCGCGGCGTCCGGCAGCTGGGCGCCGCACCAGCCGAGCAGCAGTCCGACCACCACGAAGATGATGAAGAACACCCGCATCGTCGGACGGTAGCGCATCGAGCGCACCTTCGAACGGTCCAGCCAGGGCAGGATGAACAGCACGCCGATGGCGCCGAACATCGCCAGCACGCCACCGAACTTGTCGGGGACAGCGCGCAGGATCGCGTAGAAGGGCAGCATGTACCATTCGGGCACGATGTGCGCCGGGGTCTGCAGCGGGTTGGCCGGGATGTAGTTGTCGGCGTGACCCAGGGCGTTCGGCATGAAGAAGACGAACAGCGCGAACAGCATCAGGAACAGGATGATGGCGAAGCCGTCCTTGACCGTGAAGTACGGGTGGAACGGAACCATGTCCTTCTTCGCCCGGTCCTTCGGGATCAGGATGCCGACCGGGTTGTTCTGACCGGCGTGGTGCAGGGCCCACAGATGGAGAACCACGCAGCCCGCGATCACGAACGGCAGCAGGTAGTGCAGCGAGAAGAAGCGGTTCAGCGTCGCGTTGTCGATCGCCGGGCCGCCGCGCAGCCAGATCAGGATCGGCTCGCCGATGCCGGGGATCGCCCCGATCAGATTGGTGATCACCTCGGCGCCCCAGTAGGACATCTGGCCCCACGGCAGGACGTAGCCGAGGAAGGCGGTGGCGATCATCAGGAAGAAGATCACGCAGCCGACGATCCAGATCATTTCCCGCGGCGCCTTGTAGGAGCCGTAATAGAGCCCCCGCAGCATGTGCAGGTAGACCGCGATGAAGAACATCGAGGCCCCGTTGGCGTGGGTGTAACGGATCAGGTCGCCGCCGTTGACGTCGCGCATGATGCGCTCGACCGAGCCGAAGGCCAGGTCAACGTTCGGGACGTAGTGCATGGCCAGCACGATGCCGGTGGCGATCTGGGTCGCCAGGCAGAGGGCCAGGATGCCGCCGAAGGTCCACCAGTAGTTCAGGTTCTTCGGGGTGGGCAGGGACATGTAGTCCGCACCGAAGCGGACGATCGGAAGACGGGTGTCGAGCCATTTCTCGACGGCGGTCTTCGGGACGTAGGTGGATTCGTGATCGCTCATCGTTCTCTCGTACGTCCTCAGCCGATCTTGATGCGGGTGTCGGACACGAACTCGTATTCCGGAACCACCAGGTTCAGCGGCGCCGGGCCCTTACGGATACGACCCGAGGCGTCGTAGTGCGAGCCGTGGCAGGGGCAGAACCAGCCGCCGAAGTCACCGGAGCCGAAGGTCGGGACGCAGCCGAGGTGGGTGCAGTTGCCCAGGACGACCAGATACTGGCCGTGGCCTTCCTTGGTCCGGGCCGTATCCGGCTGGACGGGCTTGCCCTCGTTGGGCTCGGACGCGAGCTTCTGCAGCTCGGCCGGCGAACGGTAGCGGACGAAGACCGGCTTGCCCTGCCACTTGATGACGACCTGCTGGCCTTCCTGGACCTTGGTCATGTCGAATTCGATCGACGCCAGGGCCAGCGTGTCCGCCGCCGGGTTCATCTGGTTGATCAGCGGCCAGACCACCATGGCGCCGGCGCCGACGGCAGCCGCGCCGGCGGCGATGTGGATGAAGTCGCGGCGGGTGGCTTCGCCGCCTTCACTTTCAACGACCGATTCGGCCACGTGTCACTCCTCGTACGCCGGAGCCCACGCCCGAAACGGAGCGCGGTGGACCGGCATGGATGCTTTAGCGGAAACCCGGTGATGCCGCCCCGACCCGATTTTGCGGCGCTTCGACGCAAGTGGCTGACGCTACTTGCGAAACAATCGCAAAACAGACCGCGACAAGCCCCCGGGCCGCGCGTATGAGGGCTCTAGAATGCGTCTCGCCCTTTTTCAACCAGCCATTCCGCAGAACGTAGGCGCCTGCATCAGGCTGAGCGCCTGTTTCGGCGTCGAACTGCACATAATCGAGCCCACCGGTTTCCGTTTCGACGACCGGGCGATGAAACGCGCCGCGCTCGACTACGGCCCGCTCAGCCACATGACACGGCATGCCGGATGGGAGGAATTCCAGCGGGACCGGGGGCCCGGACGGCTGGTTCTGTTCACGACCAGGGGGGCGACGCCTCTGCAGGACTTCGCGTTCGAGGCCGACGATGTGTTGCTGTTCGGCAGCGAACCGACCGGCGCGCCGGATTTTGTGCACGAGGCCGCCGACGCGCGTGTCGTGATCCCGCTCAGACCCGGCGCACGCTCGCTGAACCTGTCGGTGTCGGCGGGAATCGCCCTGTTCGAGGCGCTCCGGACCAGCGACGGCCTGCCGTAGCCTCTATTCCGGAGGGCCGTCATTCCGCAGGACGGCCAGCGAGGGGCGCTCCGCGCGCTTGCCCGCCGCCACGGCCTCGACCGCGCGCATGACCCGAAGCACGTTTTCCCCCGCCAGCTTGCGGATGTCGGCCTCGGTCCAGCCGTTCGCCATCAGGGCGGCGAGGATGCGGGGATAGGCGTCGACGCCTTCGACTCCCTCCGGAAGGGAGTCCACGCCGTCGAAGTCGCCACCCAGACCGACGTGGTCGATGCCGGCCACGTCGCGGACGTGCTGGATGTGGGCCACGACGTCGGCCACGCCGGCGCGCGGAACAGGGTTGGCCGCAGTCCAGGCCGTGAGGCCGTCGGTCACCGCCTGGGGGTTGCCCGGATTGAGCGCCTTCAGGCGCGCATCCTCCGCGGCGCGCGCGGCGCTCCAGGCCCGGACGGTCTCGTTGATGAAGCCCGGCACGAAGGTGACCATCACCACCCCGCCGTTCCCGGGCATGAGCCGCAGGACATTGTCCGGGACGTTGCGGGCGTGGCCGGTTACGGCCCTGGCCGAGGAGTGTGAGAAGATCACCGGCGCTTCCGACACGCGAATGGCGTCCAGCATGGTGTCCTCGGACACGTGGCTGAGATCGACCATCATGCCGAGGCGGTTCATCTCCTTGACCACCTGCTCGCCGAAGGGCGACAGGCCGCCCCATTTCGGCGCGTCCGTGGCGCTGTCGGCCCAGGTCGTGGTCTTCGAATGGGTCAGGGTCATGTAACGCACCCCGGCTTCATGAAACTCGCGCAGCAGGCCGAGCGAGTCGTCGATGGAGTAGCCGCCCTCGATGCCCATCAGGCTGGCGATGCGGCCGCGACGGTGGATGCGGGCGATGTCATCCGCGGTCGTGGCCAGTTCGAAGGCCTCGGGATGGGCGGCGACCATGCGCCGGACCACGTCGATCTGCTCCCACGTCGCGACGGCCGCATCCGGCGGGCTGAGGCTGGCGGGCACATAGACCGACCAGAACTGCCCCCCGACGCCGCCGGCGCGCAGGCGCGGGATGTCGGTATGCAGCCTTGTGGAGGCATCGAGGTCGGTCGCCAGATCGACGGCGTAGGGATCACTGCCATGCCCCTGGCGCAGGGCCCAGGGCAGGTCGTTGTGTCCGTCGATGAGCGGAGTCCGCTCGAGGATCCGCCGCGCCTGGGCCTCACCGGACACTGATTGGGCCATGGCGGGAAGCGCGACGGCGGACAGGGCGGCGGCGGCCAGAAGGGCGGTGCGGAACATCGGCGAACTCTCCGGAAACGGGACCATGACAGTGGCAGAGCGACAGCGCGGGTCAACGGCGACACTTTCGTCATGCGTCGCCACAGCCTAGGAAGCGGCCATGACCGACGCCGCCGATCCCCTCGCCCAGAAGAAGGCCGCCGCCCGCCAGTGGTTCGAGACCCTGCGCGACCGCATCCACGCCGGCTTCGAGGCGCTGGAGGACGCGGCGCCCGCCGATCTGTTCCCCGGCGAGCCCGGCCGCTTCGTCCGCACCCCGTGGGACCGCAAGGAGGGCGGTGGCGGCGTCATGGGCATGATGCATGGCCGCCTGTTCGAAAAGGTCGGCGTCCACGTCTCTACCGTTCACGGGACCTTCCCGGCCGACTATGCGAAGTCGGTGCCCGGCGCGGCGGAGGATCCGCGCTTCTTCGCCACCGGCATCAGCCTGATCTGCCACCCGGTCAGCCCGCGCGTGCCGGCGGTGCATATGAACACCCGCTTCATCGCCACGACGAAAAGCTGGTTCGGCGGCGGCGGCGACCTGACGCCCGTGCTGGACGTGGACCGCCATCAGGATGCGGCGGACACCGTCGCCTTCCACGCCGCGATGAAGGCCGCGTGCGACGCTCACGACCCGAGCTGGCATCCGAAGTTCAAGGCCTGGTGCGACGAGTATTTCTTCCTGCCCCACCGCAACGAACCGCGCGGCACCGGCGGCATCTTCTATGACCACCACGACAGCGGCGACTGGGACCGCGACTTCGCCTTCACCCGCGATGTCGGCAAGGCCTTCCTGGACGTCTATTCGCGGATCGTCTCCGGCCGGATGACCGAGGCCTGGACGGCGGAGGAACGCGAGGAACAGCTGGTCCGGCGGGGCCGCTACGTCGAGTTCAACCTGCTGTACGACCGCGGGACCATGTTCGGCCTGAAGACCGGCGGCAACGTCGGCTCGATCCTCAGCTCCATGCCGCCCGTGGTGAAGTGGCCCTGAGCCTCAGGCCGCCTCGGCCTGTTCCTCGCCCTGCAGGGCGGCGCCGATGGCGTCGAACAGGCTGGCGAGGGTGACCGGCTTGGTCAGGTGACCGTCGGCGCCGGCCTGACGGCCCGCCTCCACGTGTTCAGCCATGGCGTTGGCGGTCAACATGATGACCGGCGTGCGGACCCGCCCCTCGGCGATTTCCAGATCGCGGATGGCGCGGGTGGCGGTCAGGCCGTCCATGACGGGCATCTGCATGTCCATCAGCACCAGGTCGAAGCCGCCTTCGCGGAAGGCGTCCAGCGCCTGCTGACCGTCCTCGACCGCGACCATCTCCATGGCGGTGGCGGCCAGCATGATTTCGACCACCTTGCGGTTGGCGGGGTGATCGTCGGCCAACAGGATGCGCAGGGGCGCCGCGGCGACATCGACCGTGTCGGCCGACGCCCCGGCTTCAACGACGACGGTTTCGACCGGCGTCAGCGGAATCTCGAACCAGAAGGCCGCCCCCTCGCCCGGCGTGCTCTCGCAGTCCAGCACGCCGCCCATCAGGTCGACCAGGGCCGTGGAGATGGCGAGTCCCAGCCCGGTGCCGCCGAAGCGACGGGTGATTGACCCGTCCGCCTGCTGGAAGCGGATGAAGATCCGGCTCTTCTGCTCGGCGTCGAAGCCGACTCCGGTGTCGCTGACGCGGAACCGGACCCGATGATCCCCAAGCGCCTCGACGGCGATCGAAACCGCGCCCTCGGCGGTGAATTTCAGCGCATTGGAGACGAGATTGTTCAGCACCTGACGCAGGCGAACGGCGTCGCCCTCGACCTGCCCGGCCAGGGCGGGATCAAACGCCACGTGAAGGGCGACGCCCTTGTCCTCGGCCTTGACCCGCCACAGGGCGGCGACGTCGCTGACGGCCTGTTCGAGGTTGAAGGCGACCGGCTCGAGAGTCACCTGTCCGGACTCGATCTTGGCGCTGTCCAGGATGTCCGAAAGCAGACGCTCCAGCGTGGCGCCGGAGGAGCGGATCAGCTCGACCATCTCGTGTTCCTGGGCATCCAGATTCCGGCGCGCCAGCGAGTCGGCCATCGACACCACGCCGTTCAGCGGGGTGCGGATCTCGTGGCTCATATTGGCCAGGAATTCCGACTTGGCGCGGTTCGCCTCCTCGGCCCGCCGGCGCGCCTGACGCAGGTGGATCGCCTGCCGCCAGAGCCAGCCGACGGCGCCGACGGCGCAGAGCATGAAGAGGACCGCGATGATGGTGATCGCCAGCTGCAGCCGGGTGTTGGCGCTGGCGGTTTCCAGCTGGTTCCGCCGCTCCACCAGCTGTTCCTGCATATTGCCGGTCACCTGGTGGACACCGGCGCTGAAGGCCTGGGCCGCGCTGGTGCGGTCGGACAGGGTGTAGGCGCGCAGAAGAGCGTAGGCGTCCCCGGTCCGCCCTTCGGCGAACAGAACCTCGGCCTCCACGAAATTGATCTCGGACTGACGGCCCACCTCGCGCTCCAGCGCCCTCAGCCGGGCGAGATCGCGCCGCGCCGCCGCGGTCTGGCCGGTGCGCGCACGGGCGATCGCCCGCAATGGCAGGGCGTCCCGGGCCAGGAAGGCCGCCTCGCCAAGGTCTTCGCCGTAGGGCTCCAGACAGGCGAGCACGGCCGCCGGCGCCTGCCGGAGATTGGCCACGGTGGCGCACAGGCTGGCGTCATAGATCTTCAGCGTCGGCAGATCGGAGCGCAACGCCAGACGATGGTGGGCGGCGAAATAGCGTTCGGCCCGATCCGCCGCCCCGACCGAAACCGCCATCATCGCCAGATTGTAGAGACTGTCGAAGTCCGGACGCGGATAGACCGGGTTGGAGTAGTCGATCTCGAACTTCCGGAAGGCGTCGGCCGCGCCCTGGACGTCGTTCAGGTCCTTCAGCCCCATGCCGGCGACTTCCCAGATCCCCGCCCGGGCGGTGTCCGAGAAGGGGGCGCCCTCCGGGATGTCGGCCTCGGCCCGGGTCAGCAGATGAAGGCCGTCGCCGATCCGGGCATGGTCGATCAACCACAGCGCGGTGAGGCGCGAGGCGTGGGCGCGCACGAACCAGTCCCGGCCGGTCGCGGCCATCTCGCGCATGTCCGAAACGACGGCGGCGTCGCCCTGGTCGTAACGCATGCCGAGGGTGTTGAGCCGGGCGATGTCGATGTAGCGAAGGTCGTTCTGGCGCCGGGCGGCCGCCAGAAGCCGGTCATTCCACACCTGGGCCCGCTCGAACTCGCCCTGGTTCAGGATCGTCCAGGTGACATGGTAGAGCCGGTTGAGCCCCTCGCGATCCTCGCGCGTCATGGCCTCCCGGCCGAACGCCTCGAGCGCCGCGAAACTGGTGGAGGACGCCCGTCGCTCGACGGCGTCGGCCAGTTGAAGCGCCTCGCGAACCCCGGCCGGACGGGTCGGGGTTTCGGCATGCGCCGCCGCTGCGCCGCCCAGACAGGCGATCACGACGGCGACAGAAAACGCGAACCGGGACAGCGACATGTCCCTGACAGTTCGCACAAATTTCTTGAGTAAGGTTTACGGTCGAAAGAACGTCCGTATCCAATCGGAGACAAGCGCGCGGTCGTCCGGCCGCCCGAGGCTCTCCAGGGCCTGGTCGACGAGCGCGCCGTCGATCCGTCCCCGCCGTCCCGCCGTCAGATCGGCCGCATAGGCGGGCGTAAACTCCGGATGACCCTGGAAGCTGATCGCATCCTCGCCCCAGCCGAGTCCGGCGTAGGGTGTGAAATCGCTGCGGAGGAGCACCCGCGCCGCCTCCGGCACGGCGACGACCTGATCCTGATGGGAGGCCGGAATGGCGACATCATCGGCGGCGGGCGTCATCCAGGGCTCGCCGCGGACGACCGCGTACCGATGCAGCCCCACGCCCCAGCCGCGGTCCGACTTCTCGACCCGGCCGCCGAGCGCCTGCGCCAGCGCCTGGTGCCCGAAGCAGACCCCGACCAGGCGCGTGCGCCCCTTCGCCGACCGGATCCAGTCCAGCAGGTCGCCGATCCAGGGCTCGGCCTCATACACGCCGGCGGCCGAGCCGGTGATGATCGCGCCGTCGAAATCCGCGGCCTCCGGCCACGCCCCGGCCTGCACGTCGAAGGCGGTCGTCCGGAAGCCCTCGCCGAGCAGGCCCCCGAACATGGCGGGATAGGTCCCGTGAACGACGGCAAGGGCGGGCGGCGGGGCGCCGGTTTCGAGGATCGCGATAAGGGTCATGAGGCTCTCCGGGGGCCACGGATACAGGGTTTGCGACACGCCGGCGCTGACGCCGCCCGCATGAACGATTTTTAAGCGCAACGGTACAAAGCTGCAGCAAAACTGGTCTAGAGGGCGCGCCATGTCCGACGCCGATCCCGTGGTCCTGCTCAATGTCTATCGCTGCGCGCCCGAGAAGCAGGCCCTGTTGATGGAACACCTGGCGGTGATGGTCGCCGCCCAGCGCGGGGCCGACGGTTTTGTCTCGGCCACCCTGCATCGCGGTCTGAACGGCAAGGTGGCCGCCGTTCACGCCGTCTGGCGCTCGCAGGAAGACTGGAAGGCCATGGCGCGTCTTCCCGAGGTCGCGGCCGCCATGGAGCCGATCATGGCCCTGGCGACCTTCGAGCCGCACCTGTACGAGGCCGGCGAGGTGATCGAGGCCGACTGACGGTCGTCAGGTCGTCCAGACCTCGCCCTTCGCACCGGTATCGCCGAGCGTGTCGGCCACCCAGCCGCAGACCTCGACCGCCGCCGCCTCCGCCCCGGCGGGCGGGTTCAGGATCACCATGGCGCAGCCGTTCATCTTCATCGGATTGGTCAGGGGACGCAGGCGCGCCTCGGCGACCAGCACCCGCTTCGCCCCCGCCTCATCCAGACGCCGCAGGAAGCCGTCGAAGGTCTCCAGATCCTTCAGCGGCGTCCAGATGGCGACCATGGCCCGCGCGTCGCCGCGAACGATCGCCGCCGCGGTGTCCGCCGCCCGGAGATAGTCGTCGGGCCGTTCGAAGGGCGGGTCGATCAGGACGAAGGCGCCGGGGGCCCGGGCGGCCTCGGCGCGCGCCTGGTCGTAGCCGTCCCCGCCTCGCCCCGTCGCCTGCGGGAAAGGCGCCAGCGCCTGCACCAGCAGATCGAGCACCGGCGGATTCAGTTCGAAACCGATGTAACGGTCGTCGCGCCGGAGACGCTGCGCCACCAGCAGGGGCGACCCGGGATAGAGATTGGCGCCGCCGTGGGGGTTCAGCCCAGCCACGGCTCCGGCCAGCGCCTCGATCAGGGGCGGCCGGTCGCCTGAGGCCATCAGCCGGAGAATACCCGCCTCGGCCTCCCTGGACCGCGCGGCGTCGCCGCTGAGATCGTAGACGCCCGCCCCCGCGTGGGTGTCGATGACCGTGACGGGGCCGTCGCCCATGCGGCGATCCAGCAGCCAGAGCACGAGCGCGTGCTTGACCAGATCGGCGAAATTCCCGGCGTGGAAGCTGTGGCGGTAGTTCATGCCCCTGCCCTCCCCCTCCGGGCCCGCCGGGTCAAGAGGAACCGCTTCAGGCAACCCTCGTTGCAGTTCGCCATGAACGACCAGCCCGTCCCTCCCGACACGCCGCGAGCCGGCGCCGAGACCGCAAGGCGCGGGGCGAAGCGGCCCCGGACGCAGCGACAGGACGGCGTGGAGGTCGCGGCGTGACCGATGTCGAGGTTCCGGAGGGGCTGACATGGTGCAGCGACGAGATGGCCGGCCTGACGCGACGTCGCTCGGGCAGCGGCTTCCGCTACCTGGACAGGAGCGGCAAGACCGTGACCGACAAGAGGGTGCTGGACCGCATCCGGGGATTGGCCATTCCGCCCGCCTGGACCGACGTCTGGATCTGTCCTCGCGCCACCGGCCACATCCAGGCGACCGGACGGGATGCGAAGGGACGCAAGCAGTACCGCTACCACCCCGACTGGAGCCGCCACGCCTCGGAAAGCAAGTTCGAGCGCCTGCCCGCCTTCGCCCGCAAACTGCCGAAGCTGCGCGAGCGGGTCGAGGCCGATCTGGCGAAGCGGGGCGTGAGCCGGGACAAGGTTCTGGCCACCGCCGTGCGCCTCCTGGAGATCACCCTGATCCGGGTCGGCAACGCCGAGTACGCGAAGCAGAACCGCTCCTACGGCCTGACCACCCTGCACAAGCGGCATCTGGAGGTGGACGGCGCGGCCCTGGGTTTCGCCTTCCGGGGCAAGAGCGGGGTGGAGCACGAGGTGCGGGTGCGCGACCGACGGCTGGCGACGGTGGTGCGCTCGCTGCGGGAGCTGCCGGGCCAGCACCTGTTCAAATACCGCAGCGCGGACGGCGACCTGTGTCCGATCGGTTCGGACGATGTGAACGCCTACATCCGCGCGGCGATGGGCGAGCAGTTCTCGGCCAAGGACTTCCGGACCTGGGCCGGGACCGTTTCGGCGGCGCGGGCGCTGCGCGAGGCGGACGCCCCGACGTCCGCCACCGACGCGAAGCGAAAGATCACCGTCTGCGTCAAGGCGGTGGCGGGCCTGCTGGGCAATACGCCGACCGTCTGCCGGTCGTCCTACGTCCACCCCAAGGTTTTCAACATGTTCGAGACCGGCGAACTGCGCGCCCTGCCCGGCCCGGACGCCAAGGGGTTCGAGACCGCCCTGATCCGGTCCCTGACCTGACGGCGATGTAACTTGTCCCTCGCGCAGAACGACGGTTTACGACCCGCCCGTTAATCGTCGGAGGGACCCGAACCATGTCCAGTATCTTTTTGCGTATGAGTGTTCTGTTCGTCTTGCTGGGCGTCGGCCTGGGCTACTGGATGGGCATGACGCACAACTTCATCGTCTCGCCCGTCCACGCGCACATCAACCTGCTCGGCTGGGTGTCGATGTTCCTGTACGGTCTGTTCTACCGCGCCTTCCCGGAGGCCGCCGAAGGCCGGCTGCCGAAGGTTCACCTGGCGCTCGCCGGGCTGGGCCTGCCGGTCATGATGATCGGCCTGACCCTCGCCGTGTTCGAGGTCGCCGGCCTGATGCCGATCGCCCAGATCCTGCTCATCCTCGGCCCGACGCTGGTCGTGCTGGGCATGATCGTCTGGACGGTGATCGTATTCCGGGCCACCGGCCGCAAGGTCGTTCTGGCGGCCTAGGCCGTCAGCCAGTAACCGCGACTGCGGGCGCTGACCGGCGCCCCGGTCGCGTCCACCCGGGCCATGATCCAGGCCTTGAACGCCTCCGCCGCGTCGTCACCGCGCAGAAGTCGAAGCGACCGGATGATGCGGGTGATCCGCAGATGGTTGTGATCCTCGGCCTTCAGCCAGTGATTGGTGTCGCGATAGAAGGCCGCCATCCGGTCGGTCGCGCCCGCCAGAACGATCTGGGCCATGCTCGAACCCGAGATCGCCGCGGCCTCGTCGGATGACAACACCGGCGCGTCCGGCAGGGCGGCGGAGGGCTCGGTCAGCGGAAACACCCACTGGATGTAGTCGTGGGTCCGTTCGAGCGCGGCGTTGTTGAACGCCAGCACGTCGAAGATCAGCCGCCCCCGGCCGTCGGCCCCCGCCCCTTCAAGGAAGGCGAGGACAGGATGCGCGGTCTCGCTCAGCCCCGCCTCCTCAGGCCGCCTGATCCCAGTTGAGCACCACCTTGCCCGATTGGCCCGAGCGCATCGCCTCGAAGCCTTCGCGGTAGTTCTCGTAGGACATCTGGTGGGTGATGAGCGGCTGGAGGTCCAGACCGGCCTTCAGCAGGCCCAGCATCTTGCGCCAGGTGGTGAACATCTCGCGGCCGTAAACGCCCTTGATGGTCAGGGCCTTGAGGATGATCTGGCCCCAGTCGGTCTCCATCGGCTTTGACGGAATGCCCAGCATGGCCATGCCGCCGCCCATGATCAGGGTGTCGACGCACTGCTTGAAGGCGATCGGCGAGCCCGACATTTCCAGCGCCACGTCGAAGCCGACCTTCAGGCCCAGCTCGTGCATGACGTCGCGCAGGTCTTCCTTGCTGGTGTTCACCGTGCGCACGCCCGGGGCGACCTTCTGGGCCAGCTCGAGGCGGAAATCGTTGATGTCTGTCAGGACGACGGTGCGGGCGCCCGCGTGACGGGCGACAGCGGCGGCCATCATGCCGATGGGGCCGGCGCCGGTGACGATGACGTCCTCGCCCAGCAGGTCGAACTGCTGCGCGGTGTGCACGGCGTTGCCGAAGGGGTCGAGGATCGAGCCGATCTCGTAGGGCACGTCGTCCGGCAGCTCGATCACGTTGAAGGCCGGGGCCACCACGTACTCGGCGAAGGCGCCCTGACGGTTCACGCCGATGCCGCGGGTGTCCGGGTCCAGATGGAAGTGACCGGCGCGGGCCGCTTCGGAGTTCAGGTCGATGACATGGCCCTCGGCCGACACGCGCTGGCCGACCTTGAGGCGGCGATCCACATCCTTGCCGATGGCGACGATCTCGCCCGCGAACTCGTGGCCGGTGATCATCGGGACCGGCACGTTCTTCTGCGACCACTCATCCCAGTTCCAGATGTGGATGTCGGTGCCGCAGACGGCGGTGCGCTTGACCTTGATCAGCACATCCTCGTCGCCCGGCGACGGGATCGGCGCGTCGATCAGCTCGAGGCCGACCTCGGGTTTCGTCTTGGCCAGGGCCTTCATGGTGTCGGTCATCAGATCACTCCCAGTTCCTTGCCGGCCGTCGTGAACGCCGCGACCGCTTGATCAATCTGTTCGAAGGTGTGCGCCGCCGACATCTGGGTGCGGATGCGGGCCTGTCCGCGCGGCACCACCGGGAAGCTGAAGCCGATGACGTAGACGCCCAGCTCCAGCAGACGGGCGGCCATGTCCTGCGCCAGCCTGGCGTCGCCCAGCATGACCGGGATGATCGGGTGCTCGCCCGGCTGCAGGGTGAAGCCCGCCTCGGTCATGGCCTTGCGGTAGCGGGCGGCGTTGGCGAACAGCTGTTCGCGCAGCGTGTCGCCCTCTTCACCCGCGGCGATGCGGATGGCCTCCAGCGACGACCCGCAGACGGCGGGGCTGAGGGCGTTGGAGAAGAGGTAGGGCCGTGCGCGCTGTTTCAGCAGGGCCACGACGTTGGACTTCGCGCAGATAAAGCCGCCCATGGCGCCGCCCAACGCCTTGCCGAAGGTGCCGGTGACGAAGTCGACCTCGACGTCGTTCCATGCGAAGGAGCCGCGCCCCCGCGGGCCGAGGAAGCCGGTCGCGTGGCAGTCGTCGACCATGATCAGGGCGTTGTACCGGTCGGCCAGCGCCCGGATGTCCTTCAGTTTGGCGATGTAGCCGTCCATCGAGAAGGCGCCGTCGGTGGCGATGATGATCTCCTTGGCGCCGTCAGCCCGGGCCTGCTTCAGCTGGGCCTCGAGGTCGTCCATGTCCGAGGTGGCGAAGCGGTAGCGCTTGGCCTTGCACAGACGGACGCCGTCGATGATCGAGGCGTGGTTCAGGCTGTCGGAGATGATGGCGTCGTCGGCGCCGAACAGGGGCTCGAAGATGCCGCCGTTGGCGTCGAAGGCGGCGGCGAACAGGATGGTGTCCTCAAAGCCGAGGTAGTCGGCGATGGCGCGCTCCAGTTCCTTGTGGATTTCCAGCGTGCCGCAGATGAAGCGAACCGAGGCCGTGCCCGCGCCCCATTTTTCCTGGGCCCGGATGCCCGCCTGGGTCACCCGCTCGTCGCCGGCGAGGCCGAGGTAGTTGTTGGCGCAGAAATTGAGCACGTCGCGCCCGCCGACCTTGATCACCGGCCCCTGCCGGGAGGCGATCACGCGCTCGGGCTTGGTCAGCCCCTGGGCTTCGATGTCGGCGAGTTCCGCGGAGACGCGGTCATAGAAGGTCGCTGTCATGCGCGCTCCGCTACGCCGAATCCGCGCACTATTGAACCCCCTAAACGGCGGGCTCCGGCGCGGGCGTGCCCTCGGGGACCAGGGTACGGATCGGACTGACCCGCACACGACCGCCACAGGGGGCGAACGCGAGTTCCAGCGAGGCCGCCGAGGTGTCGCCCGGCGCCGTGACCCGGATCCGGGTCACGTTCGGGCAACTGGTCTGGCCCTGGGCCTCGTTCGGCACGACGTTCCACGCCAGCTCAAAGGCCGCCTTCGCCTGCGGGGCCAGGGTGACCGGAGCCGGCGCCTGGCCGGCGGTGAAATAGCTGCCCGGGCTCTGCTCGCTGCGGATGGCGGTCAGATTGCGCCCCTGACGATCCTGAAGCACCACGCCCGGATAGCCGGTCAGGCTGCACGCCGCGCTGCCGATGTTCTGGATGCCGATATTGGCCACGCGGTTTCCGGCCCCGGCGTCGCCCCCTTCGTTGGACAGCTTCAGCTGCGGGCCCCGGCACGGCGCGGCGGCGGGCAGGACGCCGCCCGGCGCCGGCGTCGGCGTCGGAACCGGGCCGGGCGCGACCGGACCGGCGGACGGACGGCTGCACCGCTCCAGCACCGCCGCGCCGACCTCCTCATTGGGCCCGAGACGGCTGAGGATGGCGCTTTCGACGCCGTCGCGCGTCGCCGTCCACCACTCGATGCCGGAGCCGACGTACCGGGCCCCGGACGCCGCCTGCACGGTCCGCAGCACATAGGTCTGGCCCTTGTAGGCCAGCTGGGCGGTGGCGGTGTCGGGATAGGCCACGGTGACCGGCTGGCCGCTCTCGCACGCATAGCTGACGGGCGGGGCGGAGGGCGCCGTCGGGGCGGGCGCCTCGGCCATGGGCGTCGGCGGCGACTCCGCCTCCTGCGTGCACCCCGAGAGCACGAGGGCCAGAATGGAGACGGCGGAGCAGGCGGCGGTCAGACGCATGAGGTTCCCTTTCCCGGTCGCACGGTTAACGCCAACGAACGGCAAAGGCTCCGCTTGCGCAAGACGGCGCGCGTCAGACCTGGTCCAGGATCGCCGGCCCGCCCATGGCGGGGTCCGAGATCGAGTCGGCCCCGGTCTCGAGGCGGCCCGCCACCCGCCTCGACCAGCCGTCGAGCTCCGGACAGCGGATCGACAGGTCGTACCAGCCCCCACTGTCGGCGACCGGCCAGACCCACGCGACCCGCCCCCCCGGCCGTGCGCGCAGGATCCGGGTCGCCGCCCCGGCCTGATAGGCGTTGGCGTCGAGATGCAGCGTGAGCGGTCGATCCGTCGGGTTCGCCACGATCAGCTCGAGCCCCGACCGGCGGGGATGCGCCCGCAGGGTCAGAACGGGCTCCGGTCGCCGGGCGTCCCCGATCAGGTGGCGATGGAAACCGTTCGGCCCCAGGACCCAGAGATCGTAGGCGCCGGGGTCCCACAGGCCGGAGAGACTGTCCCCCGCCCCGACGGTATAGCGGCGGGGCGCGCGGTCCAGACGCAGGCGATCATAGACATGGAAGACGGCGCCGGCCGCGCCGTCGTTGCGGAAGCGCAGCCCCCGGGCGTCGGCTCCGCCCTGCTCCTCCACGTCCAGCGCGTACGGAAGGGCGCGGGAGGGGCGGTGACCGGCCGCCTGCACAGGCGTTCCGGGCTCGGACGGCGTCGTCGGCGCGGTGCGTCCCGGCAGGGCGGCGGCGCGCGCGGCGCCGGTCCCGGTCTCCGGCAGACCTGTCGGGAAGGGCGCATTGGGCGTCCGGAAATCGAACGCGCTGGTCAGATCGCCGCAGACCGCGCGGCGCCAGGGCGAGATGTTCGGCTCCATGACCCCGAAGCGGGTTTCCAGGAAGCGGATCACCGAGGTGTGGTCGAAGACCTGCGAGTTGACCCAGCCGCCCCGGCTCCACGGCGAAAGGACATACATCGGCACCCGCGGACCCAGGCCGTAGGGGCGGCCCATAAGCTCCGGCCGTTCGGTCCGGGCCTCGCTGGGCGTGGTCTCGAGGTGATGCTCGCCGGCGGTGCTGACGGTGGAGCCGCCCAGGTTCTCGAGCGGTTCGCGGCCGGCGCGCGACGGCGGCGCCGGCGGCGGCATGTGATCAAAGAAGCCGTCGTTCTCGTCGAAGGTGAGGAACAGGACGGTCCGCGCCCAGACGGCGGGATCCGCGGTCAGGGCGTCGATGACGCGGGCGGTGTAGTCCGCGCCCTGGGCCGGGCTGGACGGGCTCGGGTGCTCCGAGTCCGCGGCCGGAGCGACGATCCAGGACACCCGGGGCAGGGTCCCGGACAGGACATCCTCCCGCAGGCCGTCCAGGTGACGGGTGCTGAGCCCGCGCGCGGCCAGTTCCGGATCGGAGCCCGGCGCGCCCGCGTGGCTGTCGCGGAAGGTCTGGAACCCCGCCACCGGATTGTCGGTGAAGTTGTCCGCCATGTCCTGGTAGATGCGCCAGCTGACGCCTGCCGCCTGCAGGCGCTCGGGATAGGTCGACCAGCGGTAGCCGTCGGGGTGGCCGCCGTCCTCGACGAGCCTGTCGTGGGAGTTGGAGATCGAGGGCCCGCCCTTGAGCCCCGAGGGATCATTGGTCCCGCTCCACAGGAACAGCCGGTTCGAGTTGGTGCCGGTCTGGATCGAGCAGTGATAGGCGTCGCAGAGGGTGAAGGCGTCCGCGAGGGCGTACTGCCAGGGGATGTCCTCCTCACGGTAGTAGCCCATGGAATGCTCGGTCTTGGCGACGGGCCAGGCGGACATCCGCCCCTCGTCCCATGCGGCCTGGGCGTCGGGCCAGCTGTGCGGCGTGCCCTCCACCCGCATGAGCCTGAAATCGGTCGTGGTGTTCAGGGCGAAGGGAGACACCAGCGGCGGCCGTCCGGCGTCGTTCGGACGGGGGTTGGCCTGCACCCAGCAGGTTCGCCCCTTGCGCAGGTCGGTGTCGGCCAGCGGGATCGGAAAGCGGTCGCCGAAACCCCGAACGCCGCGGAAGGCCCCGAAATAGTGATCAAACGAACGGTTCTCCTGCATCAGGATGACCACATGATCGACGTCGGCGATGGTGCCCGACCGGACGTCGGCCGGAATGCTCATGGCGCGGGCGATGGCGGGCAGCATCAGCCCTCCCGCGCCGGCGGCGGCCAGAAGGCGACGACGATTCAGGTCCATGACCGGCTCCGGGAGAAAAGGCTGCGGGCAGCCCCCTCTCCAAGCACGGCCGTGCGAACCCGGCGTGACAGTCAGCTCAGGTCGTCAGCACACGCGGCAGCTTGAAGGTCACGGTCTCGCGGGCGCCGTCGTCCTCGACCACATCCGCGTCGAAGCGGTCACGGACAGCCTGGACCAGGTCCTCGATCAGGCGCTCCGGCGCCGAGGCCCCGGCGGTGATGCCGAGGGTCGAAACTCCGTCCAGCCAGCTCCAGTCCACGTGGCTGGCGTCATCCACCAGCCGGGCGTCCCGGGCTCCGGCCTTTATCGCCACCTCGACCAGCCTGACCGAGTTGGACGAATTTCTCGACCCGACCACCAGCACGAGGTCGCAGCCCTCGCCCAGCCGCTTCACCGCTTCCTGTCGGTTGGTGGTGGCGTAGCAGATGTCTTCCTTGTGCGGATCGGGCAGCTCGGGGAAGCGGCGCTTGAGCGCGGCCAGGATCTCGGCGGTGTCGTCCACGGACAGGGTGGTCTGGGTGGCATAGGCCAGGGGAGCGTCGCCGGGACGTTCGAACGCCTCGGCGTCGTCGACCGTCTCGACCAGGCTGATCGCGCCGGCCGGAAGCTGGCCCATGGTGCCGACGACCTCGGGGTGGCCCGCGTGGCCGATCAGGATGATGTGGCGCCCGGCGGCGTGGTGGCGCTCGGCCTCGACATGGACCTTGGACACCAGCGGGCAGGTGGCGTCGAGATACAGCATCTCCCGCGACCGGGCGGCTTCAGGCACGGACTTGGGCACCCCGTGGGCGGAAAAGACCACCGGCCGGTCATCCGGGCAGTCGTCCAGTTCCTTGACGAAGACCGCGCCCATCTCGCGCAGCCGCTCAACCACATGCCGGTTGTGCACGATCTCGTGCCGCACATAGACCGGCGCGCCGTACTTCTCGATGGCGCGTTCGACGATCTGGATGGCGCGATCCACGCCCGCGCAGAAGCCTCGCGGCGTGGCCAGGCGGACGGTCAGGGGACGCTTTTCGGCCGGTCGGATCGGCTGGTGCACGGTCATGGGCGGGAACCTAGTCGCTCGGGCCGCGCGCCGCCACCGCCGTTTCCGTGATCGACGGGTTTGCCGCGCCTCTGTTTAGCCGCTATCAGCGGCAAGCGTGCGAACGGCGTCGGGCTGTCGCCGCCTCCTCTTGATCTGGAAGAGCATTTGATGCGTCGCGTCCTGAAGGTTTCCCTCGCCTCGGCTCTTGTCGCCGCCACCCTGTCGAGCGTCGCGCCCGTCGCGGTCGCCCAGTCGTCGCGACCGGGCGGCGCCCAGCAGGACCGTCCGGAGGCCGGAGAACAGCGCACCGGCGCCCGCCGCGCCCGCATCGCCCCCCTGCGTCGCCGCACCGCTGCGGGCCCCTGCCCCTATGTGAAGATTCTCTATGACGCCGCCCGCTATGTCGAAATGACGGGCGATCGGGTCGCCGCGGCCAATGTCGGCTACACCGGCGAGATCGAGGGTCTGGTCTCGGACTGCGCCTATGAGGGCGACTCCCCGATCACCGTCGAGACCCGCGTCCTGTTCAACCTGGGGCGTGGCCCCCAGGCCGACGGCCAGGGCCGCACCTATCGGTACTGGATCGCCGTGACCGAGCGGAACGCCGCCGTGCTGGACAAGGTCTATTTCGACCTGCCCGTCAGCTTCGAGGCCGGGGCCAACACCACGACCGTGACCCAGGACAACACCATCGTGATTCCGCGCGCCGCGGCCACGACCAGCGGCGACCATTTCGAGATCCTGGTCGGCTTCGACATCACGCCCGAGATGGCCGAGTTCAACCGCTCGGGCAGCCGGTTCCGCATCACGGCCGGCACCTCCGAACCGACCGAAGCCCCGGCCCAGTAAATGACCGATCTCAAGACGGAACTGGGCGAAGCGGTCGGGGCCGCCTTCGCCGCCGAAGGCGTGGACGCGGCCCTTGCGCGCGTCACCCCCTCCGACCGGCCCGATCTGGCTGATTTCCAGTCGAACGGCGCCCTTGCCGCCGCCAAGGCGCTGAAGGCCAATCCGCGCGAGCTGGCCGCCAAGGTCGCGGCGCGACTGGAAGGCGACCCGCGTCTGGCTTCGATCGAGATCGCCGGCCCCGGCTTCATCAATCTGAAGATCGCCGACGCCGCGCTGGCGAAGCGCGCCGAAGGCGTCGCCGCCGACGCCGAACGTGCGGGCGCCGCCGTCGTGGCCGAGCCGCGCAAGGTGGTGATCGACTACGGCGGTCCCAACGTGGCCAAGCCGATGCATGTCGGTCACCTGCGCAGCGCCATCATCGGCGAGAGCCTGAAACGCCTGTTCCGCTTCCGCGGCGATGAGGTCACCGGCGACGCCCACTTCGGCGACTGGGGCTTCCAGATGGGCCTGCTGATC
Organism: Brevundimonas sediminis; assembly: GCF_048799765.1. NCBI lineage: Bacteria > Pseudomonadati > Pseudomonadota > Alphaproteobacteria > Caulobacterales > Caulobacteraceae > Brevundimonas > Brevundimonas sediminis. The sequence goes on along the minus strand of NZ_JBLYQK010000009.1, from coordinate 68,541 downwards.
ACCGCCTGCGGTGATGAAGGCCTGGCGGACGCCTTCATGGCCGAGGGCGACGGTCCCTTCCCGGCCGAGAGTCCCGTAACCCTCGCCGATCTGGATCGGCTGTATCCGCTCGCCGCCGGCAAGGCCAAGGAAGACCCCGCCTTCCGCGACCGCGCGCGCAAGGCGACGGCGGAGCTGCAGAACGGCCGCCCCGGCTATCGCGCCCTGTGGCGGCATTTCGTGGCCGTCAGCCGCGAGGCGCTGAAGCGCGAGTACGGCGACCTGTCGGTCGATTTCGATCTGTGGAACGGCGAGAGCGACGCCGATCCGCTGATGCCCGAGATGCTGGAGCATCTGAAGGCGACCGGCCTGCTGGTCCCCGACGACGGCGCCCAGGTGGTGCACGTCGCCCGCCCCGGCGAGACTCGGAAAAAGAAGCTGGCCGACGGCTCGGTGATCGAGGCCCCCTCGCCTCCGCCCCTGCTGGTGATCAGCTCGGAAGGGTCGGCCATGTACGGCACGACCGACCTGGCGACGATCCTCGACCGCAAGAAGGCCATCGGCCCGGACCTGGCCCTGTATGTCGTCGACGAGCGTCAGGCCGAGCATTTCGAACAGGTGTTCCGGGCCGCCTATCTGGCCGGCTACGCCGCCGAGAAGTCGCTGGAGCACCTGGGCTTCGGCACCATGAACGGTCAGGACGGCAAGCCCTTCAAGACCCGCGCGGGCGGCGTCCTGAAACTGCGCGACCTGATTGATCAGGCGACCGAGAAGGCGCGCGAGCGTCTGAAGGAAGCGAAACTGGGCGACGACCTGTCGCCGGATGAATTCGAGGCCATCGCGCACAAGGTGGCCATCGCGGCCCTGAAATTCTCGGACCTGTCGAACGCGCGGACCACCAGCTACGTGTTCGACCTCGACCGCTTCATGAGCTTTGAAGGCAAGACCGGTCCCTATCTGCTCTATCAGGCCGTCCGAATCCGCTCGCTGCTGCGCAAGGCGGCGGACCAGGGCCTGGCGCCCGGTGCCATCATCATCGGCGAACCGGCGGAGCGTGATCTGGCCCTGACGCTGGACGCCTTCTCTCAGGCGACGGTCGAGGCCTATGACAAGCGGATGCCGCACGTCGTGGCCGAGCACGCCTACCGGCTGGCCCAGTCGTTCTCGAAATTCTACGCGGCCTGTCCGGTGCTGATCGCGCCGGACGAGGCGACCAAGGCCTCGCGTCTGGCGCTGTCGAAAGCGGCGCTGGACCAGCTGGTGATCGCCCTGAACCTGCTGGGAATCGACACGCCGGAGCGGATGTAGGCTAAGCTTCTCCGGCAAGGAGAAGCCCATGTCGCTCGACGCCTACATCGCCGGCCTGCCCAAGGCCGAACTGCACCTGCACATCGAGGGCTCGCTGGAGCCCGAACTGATGTTCGAGCTGGCGCAGCGCAACGGCGTCTCGATCCCGTTCGACAGCGTCGAGGCCGTTCGCGCGGCCTATGACTTCTCGAACCTGCAGGACTTCCTCGACATCTATTACGCCGGGGCCAACGTCCTGCTGACGCGGCAGGATTTCGAGGATCTCGCCTTCGCCTATTTCCGGCGGGCGGCCGCCGACAATGTGCGCCACGCCGAGATTTTCTTCGATCCCCAGACCCACACCGACCGGGGCGTCGAGTTCGGCGTCGTGGTCGAGGGCCTGATCGCGGGCATGGACCTGGCGAAGGCGGAGCTGGGCGTCACCTCCGGCCTGATCCTGTCTTTCCTGCGTCACCTGACGGAGGAGGAAGCCTTCGCCACCCTGGAGATGGCCAGGCCCTATCTGCATCACTTCATCGGGGTCGGGCTGGACTCGTCCGAGGTCGGGCATCCGCCGTCCAAATTCCAGCGTGTCTTCGCCGCCGCCCGCGGGCTGGGCCTGAAGCTGTGCGCCCACGCCGGCGAGGAAGGCCCGCCCGCCTATGTGCATGAGGCGCTGGACCTGCTGCACATCGACCGGATGGACCACGGCAACCGCTCGATGGAGGACGAGAGCCTGATCCAGCGTCTGGCGAAGGAGCAGATGACCCTGACCGTCTGCCCCCTGTCGAACCTCAAGCTCTGCGTGGTGAAGGACCTGAAGGACCACCCGGTCCCGGAGATGCTGCGCCGGGGCCTGCACGTCACCCTGAACTCGGACGACCCGGCCTATTTCGGCGGCTATGTGAACGCCAACTACGCCCGGCTGGCCGAGGCGGTCGGCCTGACCCGCGAGCAGGTGACGCAGATGGCCATCAACAGCTTCGAGGGCAGCTTCCTGGATGAGGGCGAGAAGGCCGAACGGATCGCCGAAGTGAAGGCCTACGCGGCGGCGTGAACCCCTGACAGCTTTGCCGTTCATCACGAGTTCAGATAACATTGGCCATGTGTTCGATACCGGACACACCGGGGAATGCGCGGCCGGAAGGCCGCATCCATGAGGGGACTTCCATGATCAAACGCCTTTCGGCGCTGGCGCTCGCCGCAGCGCTGACCGCCACCGCCGCGCCTGCCTTCGCGCAGGACGCCAGCCTGACCGCCAACTTCGGCGAGATCCGCCTGTCGGCGGGCTTCACGCCGGATCCCTATCGCGTGCAGCTCACGGCCGGCGGCAGCATCGACGGCTCGCGCCTGCCGGGCTCCTGCGTCGGCAACATCAGCGCCGCGCCGGACTTCGAGGTGACCTATTCGGCCGGCAGCCTGCCGCTCGTCTTCCGCACCGTGTCCAGCTCGGACACGACCCTGATCATCAACGGCCCCGACGGCCGCTGGTACTGCGATGACGACAGCTTCGGCGACGGCGACGCCCAGGTCCGCTTCAACCGCCCGCAAAGCGGCACCTACGACATCTGGGTCGGCACCTTCGGCGGCGGCACCGCCTCGGCGACCCTGCTGATCACCGAAACGCCGTAAGCCGGCGATCCGGTCTGGAACGAAAGCCTCCGGCCTCGCGGTCGGGGGCTTTTTTCGTATCGCCGGAAACAGCGGCCCTGCTTGACTTCGCGGCGGAGTCGGGGCCTAGGTCCGCTCGCTCTCGCGGGAGAGATCGGAGCCCCTGAAAAGGCCCCGGAGCCGAAGGCGCAACCGCCCCGGAAACGCTCAGGCAAAAGGACCGCGAAGGCGCACGGACGCTGGAAAGCCGCCGAGAGGCGCGCCGACGGAGCAAGGTGGCCGACGCCGCCGGAATCTCTCAGGCTTCAGGACAGCGGGGGCGCGAGGACGGCGGAGCTTTCCGCTTCAACACGCGACCGCGAGAGTCTGGACCATGAGCGACCAAGCCCTGAAGACCACCCCCCTGAACGCCGCGCATCGTGCCCTTGGAGCGCGCATGGTCGGCTTCGGCGGCTATGACATGCCGGTCCAGTATGAGGGCGTCCTGGCGGAGCACCGCTGGACCCGTGAGCACGCCGGCCTGTTCGACGTCTCCCACATGGGCCAGTGCAAGATCACCGGCGAGGACGCCATCGCCCAGTTCGAGCGCTTCGTGCCCGGCGACTATGCGATCCTGAAGGCCGGCAAGCAGAAGTATTCCCTGCTGCTGAACGAGACCGGCGGCATCATCGACGACCTGATGGCCGGCAAGCCGGACCACGACGGCCTGTTCGTCGTCGTCAACGCCGGCAACAAGGACGAGGACTTCGCCTTCTGGGAGGCCAATCTCCAGGGCGACGCCAAGCTGACCGTGCTGGACCGCGCCCTGATCGCCATCCAGGGCCCCGAGGCCGCCGAGGTGATGACCGCCCATGACCCGCTGTTCGGCGACTTCGGCTTCATGGACTGCGCCCGGGTGATGATCTTCGGCGTGGACTGCTACGTCTCGCGCTCGGGCTACACGGGCGAAGACGGCTACGAGATTTCGGTTCCGGCCGCCGACGCCGAGCGCATCTGGACCCTGCTGCTGGAAGACGCCCGCGTGAAGCCGATCGGCCTGGGCGCCCGCGACAGCCTGCGTCTGGAAGCCGGCCTGCCGCTGCACGGCCACGACATCGACCCGACCACCAGCCCGGTGGAAGGCGCGCTTACGTTTGCCCTGTCGAAGTCGCGCAAGGAGCGCGCCGACTTCGCCGGCGCCGAGCGCGTCCTGAAGGAGCTGGCCGAGGGCCCGAGCCGGGTCCGCGTGGGCCTGAGCGTCAAGGAAGGCGCCCCGGCCCGCGAAGGCGCCGAGATCGCCGACGCCGACGGGAACGTCATCGGCAAGGTCACCTCGGGCGGCCCGTCGCCGACCCTGGGGCGCAACATCGCCATGGGCTACGTGCCCCCGGCCTTCGCTGAACTGGGCACGGACCTGAAGGTCATCGTCCGGGGCAAGGCCGCCGCCGCCGAAGTCATCGCCATGCCGTTCGTGGCGCAACGCTACTACCGCAAACCGAAAGCCTGATTTGGGGCCTGAGAGGGATCAGTCATGAAATTCACCAAGGATCACGAGTGGGTCAGCCTGGACGGTGACATCGCCACCGTCGGCATCTCCAAGCACGCCGCCGACGCCCTGGGCGACGTGGTGTTCGTCGAGACCCCGGAAGCCGGCAAGACCGTCAGCCAGGGCGACAGCTTCGCCGTCGTCGAGTCGGTCAAGGCCGCCTCGGACGTTTACGCCCCGGTGTCGGGCGAAGTCGTCGAGGGCAACGCCGCCCTCGCCTCGGCGCCGGAAACCGTCAACGCCGACCCGGAAGGCGAAGGCTGGTTCGCGAAGATCCGCATCTCGGACGCCTCGCAGCTGGACGCCCTGATGGACCAGGCCGCCTACGACGCCTTCCTCGCCACCCTCTAGGACCCATCGGACCCGTCGGCGCATGTCGGCGGGTCTTCGGCCTTTCATGGCCCAGGACACGACCATGCGTTACCTCCCCCTGACGCCCGACGATCGCTCCGCCATGCTGGCGGCGATCGGCGCAAAATCCGTCGACGACCTGTTCGTCGATGTGCCGCAGCCGGCCCGGCGCGACGGTTTCGTCGACCTGCCGCGTGTCGCGGGCGAACTGGAGGTCGAGCGCGCGCTCGGCGCCATGGCGGCGAAGAACGCCGCGGCCGGATCGGTGCCCTTCTTCTGCGGCGCGGGCGCCTACAAACACCACGTCCCGGCCACCGTCGACCACATCATCCAGCGGTCGGAATTCCTGACCAGCTACACCCCCTACCAGCCGGAAATCGCCCAGGGCACGCTGCAGTACCTGTACGAGTTCCAGACCCAGGTCGCGAACCTGACCGGCATGCCGGTGGCCAACGCCTCGCTCTATGACGGCTCGACCGCCATGGCCGAGGGCGTGCTGATGGCGACCCGCGTGACCCGCCGGAACAAGGCGGTCATCTCGGGCGGCGTTCACCCCCACTACGTCCGCGCCACCGAGACCGTGGTCCACGCCGTCGGCGTCGAGACCCAGGCCCTGCCCGCCGCCGTCGATGCCGAGGCCGCCGTGATCGACCAGATCGGCCCGGACACCGCCTGCGTCGTCGTCCAGACCCCGAACGTCTTCGGCACCGCCACGGACGTGACGAAGATCGCCGAGGCCGCCCACGCCGCCGGCGCCCTGCTGATCGTCGTGGTGACGGAAGCCGTGTCGATGGGCCTGCTGAAGTCGCCCGGCGAGATGGGCGCCGACATCGTCGCGGCCGAGGGCCAGTCGATCGGCAACGCCCTGAATTTCGGCGGCCCCTACGTCGGCCTGTTCGCCACGCGCGAGAAGCTGATCCGCCAGATGCCCGGCCGCCTGACCGGCGAGACCGTGGACGCCGACGGCGAGCGTGGCTTCGTCCTGACCCTGTCGACCCGCGAGCAGCACATCCGCCGCGACAAGGCGACGTCGAACATCTGCACCAACTCGGGCCTGTGCACCCTGGCCTTCACCATCCACATGAGCCTGCTGGGCGAGACGGGGCTGCGGAAGCTGGCCCTGCTGAACCACGAGAAGGCGGTGGCGACGCGCGATGCGCTGGCCGCCATCCCCGGCGTCGAGGTCCTGACCCCGCGCTTCTTCAACGAGTTCGCGATCCGGCTGCCGAAGCCGGCCGCCGAGGTGGTCGACACCCTGGCCGGTCATCACATCCTGGCCGGCGTGCCCTACAGCCGACTGGCGCCCGACGCCGGCATGGACGACGTCCTGCTGGTCGCCGCGACCGAGACCACCCTGGATACCGACATCACCCTGCTGGCCAAGGCGCTCGGCAAGGTTCTGGCGGCCTGAGCGGAGACAAGACGATGAGCACCATGAACACCGTCGGCCGCCCGACCACGCCGAACGAAGTCACGACGAAGCCCGCCACCCTGACCGGCGGCCGCGGCCTGCTGCAGAACGAACCGCTGATCTTCGAGGGCGAAGGCTGGGGCAAGACCGGCGTCGACCTGCCGGAGCCCAGGGGTTCGGCCTCTGATCTGGGCGATCTGGTTCGCAAGGACCCGATCGGCCTGCCGGGCCTGTCGGAGCCGGAAGCCATGCGCCACTATGTGCGCCTGTCGCAGAAGAACCACGCCATCGACCTGGCCATCTATCCGCTGGGCTCGTGCACGATGAAGCACAACCCGCGCCTGAACGAGAAGATGGCCCGCCTGCCGGGCTTCTCGGACATCCACCCCCTGCAGCCCATGTCGACCGTTCAGGGCGCGCTGGAGCTGATGGACACCCTGGCCCACTGGCTGAAGACCCTGACCGGCATGCCCGCCGTCGCCCTGTCGCCCAAGGCCGGCGCCCACGGCGAGCTGTGCGGCCTGATGGCCATCCGCGCCGCGCACGAGGCCTCGGGCCAGCATGAGAAGCGCCGCAAGGTGCTGGTGCCGACCTCGGCCCACGGCACCAACCCGGCCACCGCCGCCTTCGTCGGCTATTCGGTCGTGGAAGTGGCCCAGACCGAAGACGGCCGCGTGGACGTGGCCGACCTGGCCGCCAAGCTGGGCGACGACGTCGCCGCCATCATGGTGACCAACCCCAACACCTGCGGCCTGTTCGAGCGCGACATCCTCGAGATCAGCCGCCTGACGCATGAGGCGGGGGCCTACTTCTACTGCGACGGCGCCAACTTCAACGCCATCGTCGGCCGGGTGCGCCCGGGCGACCTGGGCGTCGACGCCATGCACATCAACCTGCACAAGACCTTCTCGACGCCGCACGGCGGCGGCGGCCCCGGCGCCGGTCCGGTGGTGCTGTCGGAGGCGCTGGCCGCCTTCGCCCCGGCCCCGTGGGTGGTGCACGACGACAACGGCTATCGTCTGGTCGAGCGTGAGGAAGACGAGGCCGCCCAGGCCTTCGGCCGCCTGTGCGCCTTCCAGGGGCAGATGGGCATGTATGTCCGCGCCCTGTCGTACATGATGAGCCACGGCTCTGATGGGCTTCGCCAAGTAGCTGAGGACGCTGTCCTGAACGCCAACTACATCAAGGCCCGCCTGTCGGACCTGATGAGCCCGGCCTTCCCGGACGGCCCCTGCATGCACGAGGCCCTGTTCGACGACGAATGGCTGAAGGGCACGGACATCACCACGCTCGACTTCGCCAAGGCGATGATCGACGAGGGCTTCCACCCGATGACCATGTATTTCCCGCTGGTCGTCCACGGGGCCATGCTGATCGAGCCGACGGAAACCGAGTCCAGGGCCGAGCTGGACCGCTTCATCGAGGCCATGCGCCTGCTGGCGGAAGCCGCCAAGGCCGGCGACGTCGACCGCTTCAAGGGCGCGCCCTTCCACGCGCCGCTGCGTCGTCTGGACGAGACCCGCGCCGCCCGTTCGCCTGTGCTGCGCTGGACCGCCCCGGAAGGCTCGAACCAGGCGGCCTGATACCCTGTGTCGCCCCTTCCCCGCCGGGGGAAGGGGCTGACGCCGACGGGACGACGCACTAGGTGTGCCCCATGCCCTGGACTACTGACGACATTCCCGATCTCACCGGCAGGCTGGCCGTGGTTACAGGCGCGACCGGCGGCCTGGGGATCGAGACGGCGCTGGCGTTGGCGGGCAAGGGCGCCGAGGTGGTGCTGGCGGGCCGCAACCCGGCCAAGGGCGCCGACGCCGTCGCCCGCATTCGCAGCGCCTTCCCGGACGCCCGTCCGCGTTTCGAACAGGTCGATCTGGCCAGCCTCGCGGACGTCGCCGTCTTTTCGGATCGGATGCGCACAGACGGCCGTCCCATCGACATCCTGATCAACAACGCGGGCGTCATGGCGCCGCCGAAGCGGCGGACCACGGCGGACGGACACGAGATGCAGTTCGGGACCAACTACCTGTCCCACTTCGCCCTGACGGCCCGCCTTCTGCCCCTGCTGACCGCCGGGAAGGCGCGCGTCGTCCAGCTGGCGAGCATCGCTCACAAGGGCGGACGCATCCGGCTGGACGACCTGAACTCTCAGCAGGGCTACCGCGCCTGGCCGGTCTATCAGCAGTCCAAGCTGGCCATGCTGATGTTCGCCATCGAGCTGCAGCGACGCAGCGATGCGCACGGCTGGGGCCTGACCAGCGTTGCGGCGCACCCGGGTTTCGCCCGCACGGATCTGATCGCCAACGGGCCGGCGCAGGGCGGCGGCAGCCTGTTCGGGGCGGCGACCCGGCTGCTGGAGCGCTTCGCCAGCCACTCGGCCGCCGACGGCGCCCTTCCGGTTCTCATGGCCGCGACGGCGCCCGTGGTCACCCCGGGCGGCTACTACGGTCCGCAAGGCTTCAGCGACATGAAGGGACCGCCGGGCCCGGCGAGAGTCGCCCGCCAGGCGCGGGACACGGATATCGCCGCCCGACTCTGGGCGGAGTCGGAACGCCTGACCGGCGTCACGTTCGGCTGAGCCTCTCCCTTTCGGGCGCCGCACCTGCGAAGCACGTCAAAGTGAACGCCGCTCTCCGGGAGAGGCGTATGCTGACCCTTGCGTAATCAAGAACCGAAACAAGCGTTGGGAGGCGCTGCTGGTCATGATGTCACGCGTACAAAAGGGTCTGGTCGCCGGTTTCGCGGCCACTGTCGTGGTCTCGATCCTTGAGGCCATCAATATGACCGTCGGCCATTGGGCGGTCAGTTTCCCGCAGCTTCTGTCCTTCATGTTCGGCGCCAGGGACATCCCGGCGGTCGGCTGGATCGCACACGTCGCCGCGGGGACGCTGGTGCTGGGGCCGCTGTTCGGCATCCTGTGCCCGAGGCTGCCCACGGACACGCCTGAATCGAAGGGCATCCTGTTCGCCGTAGGGGCCTTCATCCTGATGGGCCTCTTCCTGGCCCCGATGATGAACGCCGGCATGTTCTTCATGCGGGCCGGCTTCGGCACCTTGGCCTGGATGATCGCCAGCCACGCCGTCTTCGGCATCGTGCTGGGCAACGTCTACGGGCGGCTGGTGCGCCGCGAGAAGAGGCTGGCCCATCCGGTCGGCGCGGCCCCGGCCCACTGAGCCAGAAAAAAGCCCCGCCGGTTCGCACCAGCGGGGCCATTCTTGTGGGCGGCGCTCAAGCAGCGAGCCGCTGCGCGGCGTGCGTTCGCGCCTCTTAGTTCAGCCGCGTGCCCAGCTGGGCGATGGCGGCGTCGAGGAGCGGATCGCTCTTTTGCGAGGCGGCGCGCGCCGTCAGGATGTCCTCGGCGGCCTTGGCGGCCAGATCGGCGGCGGCGGCCTTCACCTCGGCGGTGGCCTGGGCCTCGGCCTGTTCGATGCGACGCTCGGCCAGGGCCTGACGGCGGGCCATCGACTCTTCCAGCTTGACCTTGGCTTCGGCTTCCAGACGACGGGCGTCGTCCTCGGCGGCCTTCAGCATCGCGGCGGCCTGGGCTTCAGCCTCGGCCTTCTCGGCGCGGATCTGGGCCAGCAGGGCCTCGGCTTCGGCGCGCAGGCGGGCGGCCTCGTCCAGCTCGGCCTGGATGGTGTTGGCCTTCAGGTCCAGTTGGCTGGCGATCAGCTTCGGCACACCGGCCCAGATCAGGATGCCGACGAACAGGACCAGGCCGATGCCGACCCACAGCTCGGGGTTGGACAGGGTCCAGAAGTGACCTTCGAGGAAAGCGGGCATATCAGGCGGCTCCCTTGACGGCGGCGGCGACCTCTGCGGCCGTGGGGGCCTTGCCGGTCAGGCGCTCGACGATGGCCGAAGCGGTGTCGTTGGCGATGGCGCCGACATTCTTCATGGCGGCGTCGCGGGTCTTGGCGATGGCGGCCTCGGCCTCGGCGATACGAGCCGAGACGGCGGCTTCCTCGGTCGCCTTGCGGGCGGCGGCCTCGGCGGCGATGCGGTCGGCGGCCGCTTGGGCGGTGGCGCGCGATTCGGCGCGGGCGCGGGCGACGTCAGCCTTGGCGGCTTCAGCCTGATCGGCGGCCTCGGCCTGCACCTGGCGGGCGGTGGCGACAGCGCCGGAAATGGTTTCAGCCCGCTCGTCCATCACGCGGCGGATGCGCGGCGCGAAAACCTTGCTGATCAGCAGGTAGAGGACGACGAACAGGACCAGCAGGTAGGCGATCTGCCCGAACCAGTGCTGGGTTTCGAACTGCGGCAGGCCGCCTCCGCCGCCGTGGCCTTCGGCCTCGGTCGTCGCGTGAGCGCCGGCGTGGGGGTCAGTCGGGGTGGTGGCCATCGGAAGTCCGTTCGGTCTGGAAAAGGCGACGACGGCGCGAGGGGCTTTCGAGCCCGCTCACGCCGTCGTTTCAGCGTGATCGCTGGATCAGCCCAGCCAGGCCAGGATGCCCAGAACGAAGGCCAGGATGCCCAGGGCTTCGACCAGGGCGGCGCCGACGAACAGGTTGCCGACTTGCGAGGCGGCGGCCGACGGGTTGCGCAGGGCGCCGGCCAGGAACTGGCCGAAGATGTTGCCCACGCCGATGCCGGCGCCGAGCATGCCCAGGGTGGCCAGGCCGATACCGAAGTACTTGAAGGATTCGGCTTCCATGATGAGTGTCCTATTCAGTCAGGGTTGGTTTGGAAGAAAGGCTGGGCGGGCTTTTAGTGGCCGTGGCCCAGGTTGACCACATCGTTGAGATAGATGCTGGCCAGAACGGCGAAGACGAAGGCCTGCAGGAAGGCCACGAGGAACTCGAGGGCGGTCAGGCCGACCACCATGCCCATCGACAGGGCGGCGACCGGCAGGCCCAGCAGCCCCAGACCACCGGCGGCGGCCAGCGCGCCCATCGACACGACGAAGCCCGCGAAGATCTTCAGGGCGATGTGGCCGCCCAGCATGTTGCCGAACAGACGAAGCGCCAGGGTGATCGGACGCAGCAGGAACGACAGGAACTCGATCAGGCCGACGACGGGGCGAATGGCGAACGGCGCGCTGGTCGGCCAGAACAGGGCGAAGAAGCCCAGGCCGTGCTTGGCGAAGCCGATGCCGATGACCAGCAGGATGGTCAGCAGGGCGAAGGTGCCGGTGACCGCCAGCTGCGAAGTGGCGGTGAAGGTCAGGAACATCCCCAGCAGGTTCATGCCCAGGATCAGGCAGAACAGGGTGAAGACGAACGGGAAATACTTGCGGCCCTCGTGGCCGATGATCGAGCTGGTCACCCCGTCGACCAGGCCGAACAGCTGTTCACCGGCGGCCTGCATGCGGCCCGGAACGACCTTGGCGTTCGAGGTGACGAGCGCCAGGAACAGCACCACCAGCGCGAAGGCGATGGTCATGGCGATGTGCGAGTTGGTGATGGCCAGATCCACCGTGCCGACAAGCGGAAGGGTGACGTCGGGCAGGTCGACGACCTTAACGATCTGGAACTGGTGAATCGGATCGGCCAAGGCCTATCGCTCCTCGTCTTCGTCATCGAACGGGATGGACTTGGGCTCCACCCCGGCTGCTTTTGCCTGCGCCATCAGCCGGTTGGCTGTGCGACGCGCCATGTAAATCGACAGGGCGAAGCCCAGAAGGACACCGCCGATAATCCCCCAGGGCCGGGTTCCGAAGAACCAGTCCGCCCCGAACCCCACAGCCAGACCGAGGAAGACACCACCGAACAGGTCGGCGACGATCTTCCAGGCCTGATTGGCCACGGCCATGCCCGCGATCTCCGAAGAGGTCGGCGGCGCGTTGCGCGCCTCCATATCGGATGCGCTCTTCGTGAGACGAGCGATCGCCTCTTCGCGCGATTCCGGTGGCAGGGACATAGCGGCCTCAGCGCTCCTTGATCCGCCTGTTGACGAACGCCGGAGGGGGTCTGAATTCGGCGCGGAACCTATAGACGCGACCCCCGAAGGTCAAGGCGGCTTGGGATTGCCTCAGACCGTTGAAATTCCGCACATTTGTTTCGCCAACCGACAGGCGTGGCGAACGGTCGCTGCGCGACGGACGGATTCGCCGGTCAGACGCCCGCGTGGGTCAGGTCGAGCCGCCGCTCGCGGGCGCGGCCGCGGCCGCCTGGGCTTCCGGATTGCACCGCAGTCCGGTGTAGAGGCCGTTCAGATAGTACCAGCGCTGTTCGACGGCCGCCTCGCGGGCTTCTCGCGCTTCCCGTTCCGGCCGGTTGATGGCGTCCACCCCGGCGATCGCCAGCCCCGCGCCCGGAACCAGCATGGCGACTCCGGCCCGCCCGACCCCGAGGACTGAACTGAAGACCCCGTCGCCCTGCTCCCCGCCCATCTGCTGGCTGAGCGCCGCGGCCTCATCGGCGATCTGGCGGCAGGTCAGGTCTGCATCCCCCGCCCTGAAGATCGGCTGGACCTGGGGCGCGGGCGCTTCAACCGCCTCCTGCGCCAGGGCAGGGCCGGCGGCGAGGGCGAAGACGACGAGGGGGGCGAGCAATTTCATGACCTGAACTCCGAACCGCCCACCCGTCGGACCGGAACGGCCGGACCCCGCAAGGGGTTGCCGTCCGCCCGACCTCAGGCCCGGACGGCGCGGGTCGCCTCGACGCCCAGCGCCTGCAGGGCGGCGGCGGCGATCTGGTCGGCGTTCAGGCCGGCCTGGGCGTACTGGAGCTCGGGCTTGTCCTGGTCCTGGAAGACGTCGGGCAGGTGCAGCGTGCGAATCTTCAGCCCCGCATCCAGCGCGCCCTTCTCCGCCAGCATCTGCAGCACGAAACCGCCGAAGCCGCCCATGGCGCCTTCCTCGATGGTGATCAGGCACTCGTGTTCCCGGGCCAGCCGCAGGATCAGATCCTCGTCCAGCGGCTTGGCGAAGCGGGCGTCGGCGACGGTGGCCGAGACGCCGCGCGCGGCTAGCAGGTCGGAGGCCTTGAGCGTTTCCTGCAGGCGGGTGCCCAGCGACAGCAGGGCGACGGTCGTACCCTCGCGCACCACCCGGCCCTTGCCGATCTGCAGCGGGGCGGCCAGTTCCGGAATCTCGACGCCGACGCCGTCGCCGCGCGGATAGCGGAAGGCCGAAGGGCGGTCGTCGATCTCCAGGCTGGTGGCGATCATGGCGGCCAGTTCCGCCTCGTCCGAGGCGGCCATCAGGACCATGCCGGGAAGCGCGCCCATGAAGCCGATGTCGAATGAGCCGGCGTGGGTCGAGCCGTCGGCGCCGACCAGACCGGCGCGATCCATGGCGAAGCGGACCGGCAGGGACTGGATCGCCACATCGTGGACGACCTGGTCGTAGCCGCGCTGGAGGAAGGTCGAATAGATGGCGCAGACCGGCTTCATCCCGTCGGCGGCCAGACCGGCGGCGAAGGTGACGGCGTGCTGCTCGGCGATGCCGACATCATAGGTGCGGGTCGGGAAGGCGGCGCCGAACAGGTCCAGGCCGGTGCCCGAAGGCATGGCCGCGGTGATGGCGACGATCGACGGATCGCGCTCGGCCCGCTTGATCAACTCGGTCCCGAAGACCTTGGTGTAGCTCGGGGCGTTGGAGACCGGCTTGGACTGCTTGCCCGAGACGACGTCGAATTTGACCACCGCGTGCAGCTTGTCCGCGCTGCTCTCGGCCGGGGCGTAGCCCTTGCCCTTCTGGGTGACGACGTGAACCAGCACCGGGCGGTCGGTGATGGCCGCCGCGTTCTTCAGGATCGGCACCAGATTGTCCATGTCGTGCCCGTCGATGGGACCGACATAGTAGAAGCCCAGCTCCTCGAAGAAGGTCCCGCCGACGACCATGCCGCGGGCGTACTCTTCCGCCTTGCGCGCCGCTTCCTTGAACGGGCGCGGCATGTGTTCGACGAATTTCTTGCCGATGTTGCGGACCTGACGGTAGGCGCCGCCCGAGACCTGACGGGCCAGATAGGCGCTCATCCCGCCGACCGGCGGGGCGATCGACATGTCGTTGTCGTTCAGGATCACCATGAGCTGGCCATTGGTCGCCTCGGCCGCGTTGTTCATGGCCTCATAGGCCATGCCGGCGGAGATGGAGCCGTCGCCGATGACAGCGACCACGCGGTTGCTCTCGCCCTTCTGGTCCCGCGCGGCGGCGAAACCGAGCGCCGCGCTGATCGAGGTCGAGGCGTGGGCCGCGCCGAACGGGTCGTATTCGCTTTCCGAACGCTTGGTGAAGCCGGACAGGCCGCCGCCCTGACGCAGGGTGCGGATGCGGTCGCGACGGCCGGTCAGGATCTTGTGCGGATAGCACTGGTGGCCGACGTCCCAGATCAGGATGTCCTTCGGCGTCTCGAAGACGTGGTGCAGGGCCACGCTGAGCTCGACCACCCCCAGACCGGCGCCGAGGTGGCCGCCGGTCACGGAGACGGCGTCGATGGTCTCGGTTCGCACCTCGTCCGCCAGCTGCTTCAGCTGGGCGATGTCGAAGTCCCGCATGTCGGCGGGGAATTTGACCTGATCGAGCAGAGGGGTGTCGGGCATTCGGCTATTCGTGAACCTTGGACCTTTGATCTTCCAACTCGCTGTAGCGCATTTCGCTGCGGGTCTGGTCGATACGGTCTGAAAAATCCGTGCAGGAACGGTGCAGGCCGCCAGCCCTATCAGGACCGGCGCTGAAGCACAAAGTCCACGCTGGCCTTGAGGATATCCGCGTCGGGGCCGAACACGTCCAGATGGGCCCGGGCCTGGTCGGCGAGGTGCGCGACCCTGTGCCGCGCCTGGTCGACGCCCAGCAGGGTGACGAAATTGGTCTTGCCCTGGGCCGCGTCCTTGCCGGCGGCCTTGCCCAGGATGTCCTCGTCGCCTTCGGCATCCAGCAGGTCGTCGACGATCTGGTAGGCCAGACCGATATCGTGGGCGAAGCTGGTCAGCGCCTGACGATGAACCTCGCGGGCGCCGGCGATGATCAGCGGGATCTCGAAGGCGAAGGTGAACAGGGCGCCGGTCTTGAGCCGCTGCATGCGCGCGACGCCGCCCAGGTCGTCGCGGACGCCCAGCAGATCGATCATCTGGCCGCCGGCCATGCCGCGCGCGCCGGACGCCATCGACAGCCGCGCCGCCAGCTCGCAGCGGACGGCCGGATCGTCGTGGGTGTCCTCGTGCAGGATGATGTCAAAGGCCGCCGTCTGCAGGGCGTCGCCCGCGAGGATGGCCGTGGCCTCGTCATAGGCGATGTGCACGGTCGGCCGGCCGCGGCGCATGTCGTCATTGTCCATGGCCGGCAGGTCGTCGTGGACCAGGCTGTAGGCATGGACGCATTCCAGCGCGCAGGCGGCGCGCAGAACCGGCCGCTCCTCGATGTCGAACAGCGTCGCGGCCTCGAGGGCGAAGAAGGGACGCAGGCGCTTGCCCGGCCCCAGCGCCGCATAGCGCATGGCCTCGGTCAGGCGCGACTCGGGCCCCTCCGCCCGCGGCAGCAGCTCGTCGAGCGCGACCGTGACCAGATCGGCGATCTCGGCCACCCGGTCGATGACGCCCTGTTCGGGAGAGTTTGCGGCGTGGGGGATCTGGCTCAAAACAGCCTCCCGCCCACGGGGACCTCGCGGTCGACTCCGACCAGCACCACCGCGCCGTTCTCATCGGGGAAGCCCAGCGTCAGCACCTCTGACATGAACGGACCGATCTGGCGCGGCGGGAAGTTGACCACCGCGGCGACCTTGCGGCCCTGCAACTGGTCCAGGGAGTAATGGACGGTGATCTGGGCCGAGGACTTCTTCACCCCGATCTCGGGACCGAAGTCGATGGTCAGCTTCCAGGCGGGCTTGCGCGCCTCCGGGAAGGGCTCGGCCTTGAGGACCTGCCCCACCCGAACGTCGACCTTCATGAAGTCATCGAAGCCGATGGTTTCGGCGGGCGCGGACATCAGTCGAAGGACGCCGGCTCGACGCCGCGCGGCTGGCCGTCGGGGCCGACGACGATCTTCTCGACGCGAAGCTGGGCAGCCTTCAGGCGGGCCTCGCAATGCGCCTTCAGACGCGCGCCCTCCTCATAAAGGGCGATCGATTCCTCGAGCGGAGCCTGGCCGGACTCCAGACGGGACACGATCTGTTCCAGACGCTGGAGGGCGTCTTCAAAGCTGAGGTCTGCGGGAATGGCGGCGGCGTCGGTCATGGCGCGCGACCCTAGAGGGGGGGCGCGCCCGCCTCAAGCGCTCAAAACGCCCGGTCCACCGTTCAATCGGCCGCCGCCTGCACCCGGCGGGCCGAGACAATGGGCACGCGCGGGTCCAGCATCTGGCCGCGCATCACCCCCTCGCCCTCGGTCGGGGATTTCGGCGCATCGAGAATGGCGTGAACCACATCCATGCCCTCGACGACCCGGCCGAAGACGGCGAAGCCCTGATCCTCGGGCGTGACCTTGCCCGCGTCGAGCGAGGACAGGTCGCCGATGATGATGAAGAAGTCGCCGGTCGCCTGTCCCGGCGCGGCGGCGGCCATGGACACCGCGCCCGTGGTGTGGGTGAGCCCCGTCTGGCTGGTCGGCTCGTGAGCGATGGGCAGCAGCACCCGGTCCGACGCGCCGCTGGCCCCGCCCTGCACCAGCCCGTGCCCGGGGGCGACCGTCATGCCGCGATAGAAGGTCACGCCGTCGAAGCGGCGCTCATCGGCGTAGCGGACAAAGTTGGATGCGGTGATCGGCGCGCGCGGATCGGTCTCGATCACGATGCGGCCCAGGCCGGTCTCCAGGGCGATCCGCACCGGCGCGACCGCAGGGTCCTGGGCGACGGCGGGAAGCGCGTGGAGCGCCAGCGTAAGGCCGACAGCAGCGGACAGCAGGGTGCGACGGATCATCCGGGCCTCCTTGGTGATCAGCGCTTCTCGTAGCGGCGCTGGGACCAGTAGCGGAAGCCCTGGTTGTGAACCAGCTTCCAGCCGGCGGCCTTCAGGCGCTTGCCGACCATATGGTTGAAATAGCCGTGGGCCAGAACCAGCACATCCTGGCCGGAGGCCGCGCGGGCGATCAGCACCTCGGCCGCCTGCCCGGCGCGGGCCTCGGCCTCCAGGCGGGTCTCCTGCCCCTCATGGTGATTGAAGGCGTGCCACCAGAAGCGGGCGACGGCGCCCCAGTATTTCGGCGGCAGCTTGAACCACGCGGGGAAATGAGGCGGCGGCAGCGGCGCCTCGATGAACAGGGCGTCGGTCAGGATTTCCTTGCCCGCGGCGGCGGCGGCGGCGGTTTCCTGTGCGCGGGGTCGGGTCGAGGCGTAGATGGCGCCGGCCCCCTCGGCCGTGGCCAGCAGCTCGGGCGGCGGGGTCTGGCCGGCGCGCAGCCCGCCGACCTCGTATTTCGCCCACCACTCCCGATACTGGTCGGAGGTGAGCATGCATTTACGCGACAGCGCCGGTTCGCCATGGCGGGCGAGCGTGATCGCGCCGGGGCGCACCGCCACCAGTGCGGCGCGGGGCGGCACGGGATCGGTCTGCGCGGACGCGGGGGTGTCGGACAAGGATGAGTCTCTCGCGGCGAGGGGCATGGTGTACGGACGTAAGCCTCTGGCGAACTGTCCTTATTCCTCCCCCAAGGCCTGTACATGGGTGACCGCCGTGCGGCCCTGCCTTCTAGGTGGTAACCGCCCGCGCGCGTCGAGACAACCTTCGCGGCGTCGGACAGGCGCACGATCCCGGCGACTCCGGAGCACGCGGGTCGAAATCCGCCGCACCCGGCGATCACGAAGCGTTTCCTTGCGGGCGGATACCCCGCTAAGGCGGAGGCATGACCAACGCCCTGATCCGCCCCGCCCGCCCTGACGATGCGCAAGCGCTCGCCGACATCGGACGGGAGACTTTCATCGACACCTTCGTGACCGGGTTCGGCATCCCGTATCCCGAGGCGGACCTGACGGCCTTTCTGGACGCCAGCTTCAATGCCGACACGATCCGGACAAAGCTGGCCGAGCCGGGCGCGGCCTGGTGGGTGGCGGAGCGGGACGGCGCCCTGCTGGCCTTCGCCAACACGGGGCCGAACACCCTGCCCCACCCGGACGGCAGGGCCAGCCACGCCGAGCTGCGGCGGTTGTACGTGTCGAAGGCGGCGCAGGGGCTGGGTCTCGGTACGAAACTGCTGGCCGTGTCGCTGGAATGGATGGAGGCCCACACCGACGGCCCGCTGTGGATCGGCGTCTGGAGCGGCAATCTGAAGGCGCAGAAACTGTACGCCGCCTACGGCTTCGAGAAGGCGGGGGAGTATCAGTACCCGGTCGGAAGCTGGCTGGATGACGAGTTCATCCTGCGGCGCGGATAGACGGGGGGCGAACAGCGTGGCTTGATCGCTTCCTGTTTCAGGGGGAACGCCATGATCGCTCGCTTGACCTTCATCGCCGCGCTGGCGTTCGCGCCCGTGGCGGCGGCGCAAGACGCCGCGCCGCCCGCGTCTGCTGAACAGGTCGCAGCGGCGAGCGCTATCGCCGACCGGATCATCGCCGCCGCGGACGCCCAGGGCATCTTCGTCAACAAAACCGACGGTGCGGTCGCTCAGATTGAACATGTCGCAAGCGGCATGCGCTGCCTGCTGGACGACAATCCCGCCAACCGCGTCCACATTTTCCCGACGGGCGGGGCGGGCATTCCTCGCGGTGATGACGTGGCCTGCATCGTCCGCAACGACGCGATGGACACCGACATCACCATCTATGCGACCCGCTATCCGGACCGCCCGACCACCAATGACATCGTCAGCGCGGCCGCGCAGGGCATCCGCCAACGCTGGCCGGACGCCACGCCCTATCCGGATCAGGTGACACTCGCGACCGTGCAGGGTCTCGCCGCACCGGCCTATAGCGCCTTCAAGGTGCGGCTCGACGGCGTGGAGAAGTTCACGATGGTGATCGGGGCTCAGCAGGGCGAGTGGAGCCTGAAGGCGCGGGTGACCGGCCCTTACGCCGACGCCATGGCCGTCAGCCTTGAGGGCGGCGTGATGATGGCCTTCGCCCAGATCGGCGTCAGCGAGGCTGACTGACCGCCTGCTCACGGCCTCCTTGCGCGAGGAGGCGATTGAACAAGACTGGCCCGGTGGCGCGAGCCTGCTAGTCTGCCCTCATGCTCCTGCCCTTCTTCACAGCCCTGCGCGACGCCAAGGTTCCGGTGTCGATGAAGGAATGGCTCCATCTGATGGAGGCCATGGACAAGGGCGTGGCGTCGGGGCGGGTGGATGATTTCTACCACCTGTCGCGCGCCGTGCTGGTGAAGGACGAGAAGCACTACGACCGGTTCGATCAGGTGTTCGGCAAGGTGTTCGCGGGCATCGAGACGGTGGGCGCGGGCGAGGACCTGACGACCAGCCTGCCCGAGGACTGGCTGCGGCTGCTGAACGAGAAATACCTGTCCGAGGAAGAGAAGGCCGCCATCGAGGCCATGGGCGGGTTCGAGAAGCTGATGGAGACGCTGAAGGAGCGTCTGGAGGAGCAGAAGGGTCGTCACGAGGGCGGCAACAAATGGGTCGGGACGGGCGGGACCAGCCCGTTCGGCCACGGCGGCTATAATCCCGAGGGCGTGCGGATCGGCGGGCCGGGCAAGCACGGTCGGGCCGTGAAGGTCTGGGAGAAGCGCGAGTACCGGAACCTGGACGATCAGGTCGAGCTGGGCACCCGCAACATCAAGGTGGCCCTGCGCCGCCTGCGCCGCTTCGCCCGGCAGGGGGCGGCGGACGAGCTGGACATGGACGCCACCATCGACGGCACGGCGCGTCAGGGCTGGCTGGACATCCACATGCGCCCCGAGCGGCGCAATACGATCAAGGTGCTGCTGTTCCTCGACATCGGCGGCTCGATGGATGCCCATGTGAAGATGTGCGAGGAGCTGTTCTCGGCGGCCAAGACCGAGTTCAAGCACCTGGAATTCTTCTACTTCCACAACTGCCTCTATGAGGGCGTGTGGAAGGACAACCGGCGTCGACACACCGAGAAGATCGACACCTGGGACGTGCTGAACAAATACCCCGCCGACTGGCGCGCCATCTTCGTCGGCGACGCCACCATGAGCCCCTATGAGATCACCATGCCCGGCGGCTCGGTCGAGCACTGGAACGAGGAGGCGGGCGCCGTCTGGCTGAAGCGGGCGACGCAGCAGTGGGACAAGGTGGCCTGGCTGAACCCCTCGCCCGAGCGGTACTGGAGCTACTCTGCCTCGGTCGGGCTGATCCGCGAGGTCATCGACGAGCGGATGTATCCGTTGACGCTGGAAGGGCTGGAGAAGGCCATGCGGGCGCTCGCGAAATAGGCTAGGCTGGCGCTGCAACGACCGGAGGGTTCCCATGCTGACCGCCGCCGTATTCTCCCTGCTGCTTACCCCGCAGGCCGCGACCGGCCAGGTCATCTGGGGCGCGCCCGTCGCGCCGCCGGCCGCCGCCTCGCCTCCGGCGCAGGGCTTCACCCTTCCCGAGCAGGCGCGCAGCGATCCGTTCGGCTACGAACGCGCACAGTGCCATCCGCTGATCCGGCCGGCGGGCGAGCCGCTGGACACCTGTCAGGCGCGGGTGCGTGTCGCCCTCTACGCCGACCTCGGCGACAGTCTGCCGGCGGCCCTGCGCCCGACCGGCGCGCCCGACACCTGCCGCCGGGAGGCGGCCGGCGACCGGTATGCCGTCCAGTGCGGCGCCCCGTCGCGTCCCGATCGACCGACCGCGGCCCTGGAGGAACGGGTCTGCGAGACACGGCCTCGCGCCCGGGAGCAGGGCGGGGTCGCCTGGACCGAAGAATGCCGGACGACCGGCTCTCGCCGGCCCGACGATGACCGCCTGTCCCTGCGCTTCGGCGACAGGGACTGAACACGACGACGCCGCGCCCCGGAACCGGGACGCGGCGTCAGTCGCACGAGGTGCGGGACGTCAGTTGCGCTTGTCGCCGCGCAGCGTGTCCTTCAGTCCGCCGACGGCGTTCTGGACCTTGCCTTCCACCTGGTCGGCCTTGCCTTCAGCCTTCAGCTTCTCGTCGCCGGTGACCTTGCCGGCGAATTCCTTGGCCTTGCCGCCCATATTCTTGGCGGCGCCTTCAATGCGATCCTGATCGGGCATGGGGAGCTCCCTTGACTGGCGCCGCCGGAGCGACGGCGCTTCCGGGGGAACAACCATGGGGTGGCGCGCGGGTTCCCCGACCGGTCAGCCCTTGCGCCTCAACCACGCCGCCACCGCCCAGGCATGGGCGTCGTGGCGCAGTTCGTTGAGAGCGGTATGCGGGTGCAGCCAGACCAGTTCGTGATCCGCCTCGATCCGGGCCGCCGGATCCAGCGAGACCTGTTCGGCGATCCAGAAGCCGCCGACGTTGTTCAACGGCTCGCCGGTCGACTTGCGGAAGAACTGCGCCGCCTCGGCGAAACGGGCGAAGGGCCTCACCGTCATGCCGGTTTCCTCGACGAATTCGCGGACCAGGGCCTCCGCCTCGGTCTCGTCGCCGTCAACCGCGCCGCCGGGCAGGTCATAATAGCTGCCCTCCCCCCGATCCACGCGAACGCAGGCCAGCTTGCCGTCCTGAAAGACGAGGCCGAAGGCGGTCGGGCGGAGCGTATGGTCCAGTCCCGGCGCCGCCACGCCGAACTGCAGGGCGATGGTCATCTCAGAGGTCGAAGGCCAGCCGCGCCCGGACACCCTTGTGTCCCGGATCGAACTCGACCGCGGAGCGGAGACCGGAGGCCATGGCGGAGATGATCTTGCCGCCGAGACCGGTGCCCTTGGGCGTGCCGTCGCCCATGCCGGGCCCGTCGTCCTCGACCGTCAGGAGGGCGCGATGCGGTCCGTCCGTGCGCAGGATGACGCGGATTTCGCCGCCCTGACCGGGCGCATAGGCGTATTTGACCGCATTGGTGACCAGCTCGGTCACCACCACGCCCAGCGACACCGCCTGATCGGTCGAGACCCGGATGGGTTCGGCGTCCAGACTGAGGCGCGGCGAGCTGTCATCGGGGCCGAGAGACTTGGCCAGTTCGTCGATCAGGCCCCGCAGATACTCGTCCATCTCGACCGACGACATGTCGCCGGAGGTGTAGAGGCGGCGGTGGACATGGGCCACCGCCTCGATCCGGGCCTGGGACTCCCGCAGCGCCGCCCGGGCGCCGTCGTCGGTGAGGTGCCGCATCTGCAACGACATGAAGCTGGACACCAGTTGCAGCGAGTTGCCGACCCGGTGGTTCACCTCGCGCAGCATGGCTTCGGCGCGGTCACGGGCGAGGCGAACCTGCTCCTGGGCGGCGTCGTGCTCCCGCTGCAGGCGGCGGCGCTGGATGGCGTCCTCCACCGCATTGCGCAGCAGGGTGGTGAAGTCCTCGGACACGTCCTTGATGACGTAGTCGGCCGCGCCGGCGCGAAGGGCGGCGACCGCGATACGCCCCTCCTGCGCGCCGGTGACGTAGACCACCGGCGGCGGGTCGTTCAGGGCGACGATGTCCGGCAGCACATCCAGGCCTTCACGGCCGGGCATGTAGTGGTCCAGGGCGATGACGTCGAAATCCCCGGAGCGGGTGACAAGCGTTTCCAGTCCCGCGTCTCCGTCGGGAGCGCAGGTGACGGCGTAGCCGTGACGGCCCAGCTCCTTCTCGACCAGTCGCGACAGTCCGCGATCATCGTCGATGTAGAGCAGGCGAATGACCTCGCCCTCGGATTTCACTCGATTTCCGGCGCCTGCATGACAGAGAGGAACAGCCCGAGCTGGCGGATGGCGTCCGCGAAATTCTCGTAGTCGACCGGCTTGGTGATGTAGACGTTGCAGCCCAGATCATAGCAGCGCTGGATCTCGACCTTGTCGTCCGTGGTGGTCAGCACCACCACCGGCGCGCGGCGCAGCCGCTCATCGCCCTTCACCCGCTCCAGAATGTCCGTGCCCGACATATCGGGAAGGTTCAGGTCCAGCAGGATCAGGAGCGGCCCGTTGGCGCGGACCTCGGCGCTGAACAGATAGTCGATGGCCGTGCCGCCGTCCGCGAAGTGCGCGATCTCATTGGCGATATTGGCGCGACGGATGTTTTTCTCGATCAGCTTGGCGTGACCGAGGTCGTCCTCGATCATCACGATCTTGACGGAACTGCTCATCAATAGTCTCCGGCCTCTGCGAGGATGAGGCGTGTGGGGAATTTCAGGATAAATGTCGAGCCCTTGCCGAGCTCCGACGTCACGGTGATGTCTCCGCCGAGGCGGCGAACGCTGTTCCGGACAAACGCCAGCCCCAGCCCCTCGCCCTTGCGATCCTGACGGCCGGACCGACGGAACAGCTCGAAAATGCGCTCGTGATCCCGTGGCGCGATCCCGCGACCATTGTCCTCGATCCGGTAGGTCACCCAGGTCCCGTCATCCTGCCCGGAGACGACGATCCGGCCGGGCCTGTCGTGGTCGAGGTATTTGACGGCGTTGTCGATCAGATTGCCGAAGATCTGTTCGATCGACAGCCGGTCGCTGTCCAGACGCGGCAGCGCCTCGACCACGATCTCGGCCCCCGCCTCCCCGGTCTGGTGTCGGATGCTGTCCGCGATGTCCTGGACCATTTTCGACATGTCCAGAAGTTCGGGCACGAGGCTGCGGCGACCTTCCCTGGACAGCTTCAGGATGGCGTTGATCAGCCGATCCATCTTCTCGGTGGAGGCGCGGATGAAGCCGATCGCCTCGGGCATGTCCTCGCGGACCGCCATGACGACGTCCGGATCGACCTTTCGCTTGCTCTCCGCCTCGGTAATGGCCTTGTCGACCACCCTGCCGGCCTGCTCGAGCTCGGAGGTGTAGCCCATGACATTGACCAGGGGCGCACGCAGGTCGTGGCTGACGATGTAGGCGAACCGCTGGATTTCCTCGTTGGCCCGGGTGAGGTCGGCCGTCCGCTCGCGCACCTGCCCCTCAAGGCCCGCGTTCATCCGCGAGACCGCGTCGCGCGCCTCCTGGATCTCCAGCACATAGCGGCGGACCAGCCAGCCGCTGACGCCGGCGAGAACAAGGATCAGAATGGCCCCGGCCGCATTGGCGCCGACGGTGACGCTGCTGGAGCGCTCGGACTGGCTCCGGCGGAGCTGCAGACGCGTCTCGGTGATGTCATCAATGGCGTCGGCCTCGTCCCGGAAGGCGTCCATGGCCGCCTTGCCCTCGTTGCTGCGGACGATGCTCAGGGCCGGCCCCACCCGTCCCGTCCGCGCCAGGGCGACGGTCCGGTCCAGTTCGGTCAGCTTCGACTCGGCCAGCTCACGCAGATGCGCGGCCCGCGGCGCCAGATCCGGATCGTTCCTGGCGAGCCGGGTCAGCTCCTCCAGCTCCTGCGGCAGCTCTCTCGAGGCCTCTCCATGGACCTCCAGATAATCGGGATTGCCGGTCAGGAGAAAACCACGCTGACCGGTCTCGGCGTCGATCAGGTGAATAAGGACGGTCCGCGTCTGGCGGCGCAGCTGCTGGGCCGCATCGACTTCGTCGTTGAAGCGCGCCGTCCTGTTGATCATCACAAGCGTGGCGATGTTGGTCGCCAGCAGAAGCACGATGGCGAGGGTCAGCAAGCCCGCCACCCGCCGACCAAGCGCCGGCGTGCGAAGGAACCGCCCCATGCCCAACAGGGTATCGCGCCACGCCCTACTCATCAAAAAGGAGCATTAGACGCATCAAATTTCCTGTCCAGTCGCCTCAGGGGAGAAACCCTCGCGTCGCTGCCGATTTAGGGTAAAGATAGACCCGTCTTGATCGGGGGAAAGGGACACAGATGGTTTGGTGGTGGTGGGTTGTTCCGGCGGTCGTCGCGCTGCTGGGCCTGGTCCTTCTGATCAAGGGTCTCGGCGCCCTGTTCCGGGGCAAGGTGATCGGCGGACTGGTGGGCGGCGTGGGCGGCGCGGGCTTTCTGGCCGCCGCCATGATCGCGACCCTGCTCGCCCTCGATGTGCAGACCTACTCCCGCCTCACCTTTGAGCGGCCGGTCGCCACCGTCACGACCCGCCAGATCGGTCCGCAGTATTTCGAGGCCACGGTCATGCAGGCCGCCAATGACGAGAACCTGCCCGCCGCGACCAACCTCTATCCGCTGCACGGCGACGAGTGGCGGATCGAGGCCCAGGTTCTGAAATGGAAGCCCTGGGCCAACGTTCTGGGCCTGAACACCCAGTACAGGCTCGACCGCCTCTCGGGCCGCTACCAGTCGATCCAGCAGGAAATCAACGCCGAGCGCAGCGTTCACCCGCTGGCGATCACGGACAACGACAACGGCCTGCCCTGGAAGATCAGCGCCTGGGACACGGCGCGGAAATACCGGAAATACATCGACGCCGTGGACACCCTGTATGGCGGCGCCGCCTACATGCCGATGGCCGACGGCGCCCAGTACGAGCTCTGGATCACCCAGTCCGGCCTCATCGCCAGACCGGTCAACGACGCGGCCCGCAGCGCCTCCTCCGGCGGCTGGACCGAGGTCCGGTAAACCTCCCGCTCCGTCCGGGCTATAACTAAAGTTAGGGCTGCCACAGTTCCGCTTTCCGCCTAGAGGGCGAAGGCGGGCGGCACTTTTCAATCGGCATGTCGTCCGCAGGCGCCGCCCCGGAGGCCACCACCGTCGGGGCGGCGCCACCCCTGCCGATCAGACCGATCCGATCGTCCGAAGGCGCGCCTTGGGGTGCACCTCGTTCTGGCTCATGACGACCGTCTGTCCGCGGAACCGCTCGATGATCGAGCGGACATAGGGGCGGACCTGAGGCCCGGTCAGCAGGACCGCCGTCTCGCCCGACATGGCCGCGCGCTCGAAGACGTCGCGGACGGCGCGGATGAAGTCCTGCAGGCGCGACGGCGCCATGGCCAGTTGCTTGTCTTCTCCGGGACCGATGAGGCTTTCGGCAAAGGCCTGTTCCCATTCGGGCGACAGGGTGACGATCGGCAGGGCGCCGTCCTCACCCTTGTGCTGCCAGCACAGCTGGCGGGCCAGCCGGGCGCGGACGTGTTCGACCAGGGTGGTGACCGAGGTGGTGTGCGGCGCGGCCTCGGCCAGGCCTTCCAGAATGGCGCCCAGATCGCGGATCGACACCTTCTCGCGCAGCAGGGACTGCAGAACGCGCTGCAGGGTGGTCACGGTGACGACCGAGGGGATCAGCTCCTCGACCAGCTTCTTCTCTTCCGCGCCCAGCTCCTTCAGCAGCTTCTGCACCTCCGCGTAGGAGAGCAGGTCCGCCATGTTCTCCTTGAGGATCTCGGTCAGGTGGGTGGTCAGCACCGTCGAGGGATCGACGATGGTGTAGCCGCGGAAGGTCGCCTCCTCGCGCAGGCTTTCGTCGATCCAGGTCGCGGGCAGGCCGAAGGCGGGCTCGCGCGTATGTTCGCCCGGCAGCTCCACCTGACGCCCGGCGGGGTCCATGGCCATCAGCGAGCCCAGACGCACCTCGCCGGCGCCGGCCTCCATCTCCTTGATCCGGATCGCATAGCCCTGGGTGCCCAGACGCATGTTGTCCAGAATACGCACCGACGGCATGACGAAGCCGTACTCCTGGGCCAGGGACCGCCGGAGGGCGCGAACCTGATCGGTCAGGCGTCGGCCTTCCAGATCATTGATGAGCGACAGAAGGGAATAGCCCAGCTCGATCTTCACCTCGTCGATGGTGAGGGCTGTGCCGATCGGCTCTTCCACGTCCTCGGCCGGGCTGCTGGCGGTCTGGGCGAGTTCCGCCTCGGTCGGCTTGGGCTTCAGCCGTTCGCGCCCCAGTCGCCAGGCCATGAACCCCGATCCGGCGGCCAGCGCCATGAAGGGGATGATCGGCATGCCGGGGATCAGACCGATCAGGGCGGCGGCGCCCGACACCACGCCCAGCGAGACCGGATTGGTGGCCAGTTGGCTGACGAAGGCCTTGTCGGCGGTGCCCTCGACACCCGCCTTCGACACCAGGAAGCCGGCGGCGATGGAGATGATGATGGCCGGGACCTGGGTCACCAGACCGTCGCCGATGGTCAGCTGAACATAGGCGTTGGCGGCGTCGGCGATCGGCATCCCGTGCGAGATGGCGCCGATCAGCATGCCGCCGATCGCGTTGATGAAGGTGATGATCAGGCCGGCGACCGCATCGCCCCGCACGAATTTCGAGGCGCCGTCCATGGCCCCGAAGAAGGTCGATTCCTGCTCCAGCTCCTTGCGGCGCAGCTTGGCCTGGTCCTCGGTGATCAGGCCGGACGACAGGTCGGCGTCGATGGCCATCTGCTTGCCCGGCATGGAGTCCAGGGTGAAGCGGGCGGACACTTCCGCGATCCGGGTCGAGCCCTTGGTGATGACGACGAAATTCACCACCAGAATGATCGCGAAGATGATCACCCCGATGATGAAATTGCCGCCCATCATCAGCTCGCCGAAGGCGGCGATGACCTGACCGGCCGAGCTGTGCCCCTCCTGGCCGTGGGTCAGGATCAGGCGGGTCGAGGCCAGGTTGAGGCCCAGGCGGAACAGGGTCGAGACGAGCAGGACCGTCGGAAAGATGGCGAAGTCCAGCGGCCGCTTCATCATCACGGCGGTCATCAGGATCAGCACCGACGACACCAGCGAGAAAGCCAGCAGCAGATCCAGCAGGAATTTCGGGATCGGCAGGATCAGCAGCATGATCACGCCGATCACGCCGATGGCCATCAGCACCTCGCCGCGCAGCAGCCAGCCGCGCATGTCGCTGGCTGTCGGTCGGGCCAGGCCGTCCTTCATCAGCACGGCGTCAGTCATGGCGAAGCCCTCCCGTAAGGAGGAGGGCCTTCAGGACGCTTCTGCGGTCCGGGCCGTGGGTCATGGATCAGGCCGCGTAGCCGGAGGCGGCGACGCCCGACTGCGGGGCCGGGATGGACGTGCCCTCGTCAGCGTATTCGTTCAGCTTGTTGCGCAGGGTCCGGATCGAGATGCCCAGGATGTTCGCCGCGTGGGTGCGATTGCCCAGGCAGTGCGACAGGGTGTCGAGGATCAGGGTCTTTTCCATCTGCGCCACCGTCTGGCCGACGTGGGAGCGGGTGACGACATCCGCGGCGTGGGCGGCCCGGGCGGCGGGGCCCGCGTCGGGGCTCGAGGCCGCCCCCGCGGTCCCGGCGCTCAGCGGCTGGCCGTCCGGCAGACGGATGGCGTCCACGTCGATCTCGGGACCGACCGCCAGCAGCACCGCGCGGTGCATGGCGTTCTCCAGCTCGCGGACGTTGCCGTTCCAGCGATGGGTGGTCAGGGCGCGACGCGCCTCGGCCGAGATCGGGCGCACCGGCACGCCATTGGCGGCCGCGTACTTCTTCACGAAGTGATCGGCCAGCACGCCGATGTCGCCCGGACGTTCGCGCAGGGCGGGCAGACGCAGGTTCACGACGTTCAGGCGATACAGCAGGTCTTCGCGGAAGCTGCCCTCGGCGACCGACTTGGCCAGGTCGCGGTTGGAGGTGGCGATGATGCGGATGTTGACCGGCACCGGCTTGGTCCCGCCGACTCGGTCGATGACCCGCTCTTGAATCGCGCGCAGCAGCTTGGCCTGCAGCCGGACGTCCATCTCCGAGATTTCGTCCAGCAGCAGGGTGCCGCCGTCGGCCTCCTCGAACTTGCCGATGCGGCGGGCCAGGGCGCCGGTGAAGGCCCCCTTCTCGTGACCGAACAGCTCGGACTCCAGCAGATTGTCCGGAATGGCGGCGCAGTTGACGCTGATGAACGGACGCTCGGCGCGCTTGGACCCGGCGTGCAGATAGCGGGCCATGACTTCCTTACCGACGCCGCTCTCCCCGGTGATCAGGATCGAGGCTTCCGAGCGGGCGACCTGGTCGGCCAGCTGGATGACGTGCTTCATCGACGGGTCGGCCGAGATCATCGGGCGCTCGTCGTCGGCGACCGCCGACAGGACCGCCGCGATCAGGTCCGCTTCCGGCGGCAGCGGGATGAACTCCTTGGCGCCCGCCCGGATGGCGTTGGCCGCGTCCACCGCGTCGGCGTCGACGCCGCAGGCCACGACCGGGACGTGGATCCGCTCGTTCTCGTTGGCCGAGATCAGGGCGGCGATGTCGACGCGATAGTCGACCATCAGCAGGTCGGCGCCCTGCCCCCGTCGCAGCTGCTCCGTCGCCTGATCGCCGCGCTCGACGTGCTGGACCTTGGCGCCGTGCGCCATGGCCATCTTCACCGCCGTCGCCAGCTGTCCGCTGAGCCTGCCAACCACCAGAAGCCGCATGGGTCTTCTCCTCTAATCTCTTACAGCCGGTCGCCGATCAGGCGCCCGAGTCTTCCGTCTTGATGATTTCCGTCATGGTCACGCCCAGACGGTCTTCCACGACCACCACCTCGCCGCGGGCGACGAGACGGTTGTTGACGAAGATGTCGATCGCCTCCCCGACCTTGCGGTCCAGCTCAAGCACGCTGCCGCGGTTCAGCTTGAGCAACTGGGCGACGGACATGTGAGCCTTGCCGAGGACCGCCGAGATGTTCACGGGCACATCAAAGACCGGCGCCAGATCGTGCGCCGACTTCTCGGTGACCTCTTCGTGGGCGGGGAAGCCGTTCTCGGAGGAGAACTCCTCCAGAGCCATGGTGTCGGTGGCCATCAGAACCTCCCGTCGTTCAGGGTTTCAGCGTGCCCGGCCTCGGCGGCCAGGGCAGAATTCAGAGCCTCGGCCATGCGGCCGAAGGCGGCGTCCGGCTCGAAGTCCGCGCGACCATCGGCCCATTCGAGCCGGAAGGCGGCGGGCGGCAGCCCCGGTTCGTCGCGGAAGGCCAGCGCCCCCGAGAAGCCGGCGTCGGCGGCCATCTGCTGCAGCCGTTCGCGGGTGTCGTCGTTCAGCTGGCCAGTGCGGATGACCAGGCGCGGCGACGCGTCGATCTCCTGCCCGAGCGCCTCAAGCGCGGCCTGCAGCGGCGCCTGCGGGAAGCGGTCGAGCGCCGAGGCGGCCACGACCCTTGCGGCGGCCATGGCCAGTTCCGCGGACTGCTCGCGATGGGCGCGGGCGATCTGACCGAGCGCCGGCGCGGCATTGGCCAGGGCCTGGCTGATCGACGACAGGGCCGCCGCCTGCAGGCTGGCCATTTCCGCCAGCGCCGTTTCGCGCGCGTCCGCCGCCGCCTGGGCGACCAGGGCCTCGACCTCCGCCTGGGTCCAGGCGTGCTTGGTCGGACGCCAGCCCGAACCGCGCACGACCTCGCCGCCCGCGTCGAACTCGGTGTCGAAGGAGAACAGGCGTTTTTCGGCTTGCGCGGTCATGTCAGTAGATCAACTCGTCATCGCCGCCCTGGCCGACCAGCATGATCTCACCCTTGGCGGCGAGATCCTTGGCGACCTGCACCATGGCCATCTGGGCCTGGTCGACGTCCTTCAGACGCACCGGCCCCATCGACTCCATGTCCTCCCGCATGATCTTCGCCGCGCGCTCGGACATGTTCGAGAAGAACATCTCGCGCAGGGTTTCCGAGGCGCCCTTCATGGCCAGCGCCAGCGAGTCCTTCTCGACCGCGCGCAGCAGGGTCTGGACGCCGCCGGGGTCCAGCTTCGACAGGTCCTCGAACACAAACATCAGGGCGCGGATACGTTCGGCGGCCTCGCGGTTGCGCTCCTCGAGCGCACCGATGAAGCGGGCCTCGGTCTGACGGTCGAAGCTGTTGAAGATGTCGGCCATCAGCTCGTGGCTGTCGCGCTTGGAGGTGCGCGCCAGGTTCGACATGAACTCCGTGCGCAGCGTCTGCTCGATCTTGTCCAGAATGTCGCGCTGGACCGGCTCCATCCGCAGCATCCGCTGCACGCACTCCAGGGCGAAGTCCTCGGGCAGGCTGGTCAGCACGCGCGAGGCGTGGTCCGGCTTGATCTTGGACAGAACCACCGCAACGGTCTGCGGGTATTCGTTCTTCAGATAGTTGGCGAGCACGGCCTCGTTCACATTGCCGAGCTTGTCCCACATGGTCCGGCCCGCCGGCCCCCGGATTTCCTCCATCAGGGCTTCGACGCGGTCGCCCGGCATGAAGGACGCCAGCAGTTTCTGGGTCTGCTCGTAGCTGCCCATGACAGCGCCCGAGCCGGTCATGCCCGAGACGAACTCGACCATCAGCTCCTCGACCACCGTCGAACTGACGGTGCCCAGGCCGGCCATGGCCTGGGAGATTTCCTTCACCTCCTCATCATCCAGCCCTTCCCAGAGCCGGGTGTGCTCTTCGCCAAGGGAGAGCAGGATGACAGCCGCCTTCTCCGGTCCCGTCAGTTTCCTGACGTCATCGACCGCCGGCTTCTTGGTGACCATGCGGGCGCCGGACATCAGCCTTCATGCACCCAGCTGCGGAGAAGCGAGGTCGACTCCTCCGGATGTTTCTCGACGAACTCGGCGACCTTCTTCACCGACGACGCCTTCACCTGTCCCTCGATGCGGGCGATGTCCAGACGCTGCTCCATGTCGGACGGCGCGCCCAGCTGGGGGACGGCGCCGCCGGCGCCGACGATCGAGGTCTGCAGGGCGGTGACCGGAACGCCGCCGGCGCCGGCCATTTCAGGCGCGCCGCCGCCGGTCGCGGTCTTCAGCAGCGGGCGCAGGACGAAGAAGATCAGCAGGACGCCGGTCACCAGCAGGACCAGCAGCTCCACGCCCCGCATCAGGTCGTCCTTGGTGAAGTTGAACAGCGAGGACCCGGCCTCGGCGCCGCCGCCCGCCACCGCGTCGCGGTTGAAGCGGACGTTCAGCACCTCGATCTTGTCGCCACGAGTCTCGTCGATGCCCACCGCGGCGGCGACCAGCGACTTGATCTGGGCGATCTCCTCGGCCGTGCGCGGCTCATAGGTCGGCTCGCCGTCGCCGTTGGCGGCGGGGGTCCATTTGCCGTCCAGCAGGACGGACACGGCCAGCTTCTTGATCTCGCCGGCTTCCTTCACCGTCGTCGTGGTGGTGTTGGAGATCTCGTAGTTGGTGGTCTCGGTGTTCTGGGTGTCGCGC
The DNA here is from genome assembly GCF_048799765.1 of Brevundimonas sediminis. Taxonomy (NCBI): domain Bacteria; kingdom Pseudomonadati; phylum Pseudomonadota; class Alphaproteobacteria; order Caulobacterales; family Caulobacteraceae; genus Brevundimonas; species Brevundimonas sediminis. The sequence continues at coordinate 36,553 of NZ_JBLYQK010000009.1, read as the reverse complement.
GAGCCCTGCTGGGCGGCGCCCGGCGCCTGCCCGCCCGGAATGTTGTTGGTCGCCGTCGCTCCGCCGTCCGGGACGCCGGTCGTGTCGGTGCTTTCCGTCCCGTTGGTGGACGTCGAGCGAACCACCTGCCCGTCCGGATCGAAGCGCTGCTCCTGGGTGGTGGAGCGGGCATGATCGATCTCGGCGGTGACCTGCACCCGCGCGCCGCCGACGCCGACGACGCCCTCGACGATATCCTTGATGCGGGCCTGCAGCTGGGCCTCGGTCTGCCCCCGCGCCTCCTCGGCCGAGGCCGCGCTGAACCCGTCGGCCGCCGAGCCCGCGGCCAGGGTGCGGTTCGAGGTGTCGGTCAGGGTGACCTTCTCCGGCTTCATGTTGGGCACGGAAGAGGCGACGACGTTGCGGATCGCCTGAACCTGGGCGCTACTCAGCTGCCCGCCCGTCACGCCGACGACCACCGAAGCGGTGGGCTCGGCCGCCTGGGCCTGGAACAGCTGGCGCTCCGGCAGGGCGATCATCACCCGCGCCGACTGGATGCCGCGCAGACCCAGGATGGTGCGCGCCAGCTCGCCCTCCAGGGCGCGCTTGGCGTTCAGATTCTGCTGGAACTCGGTCTGGCCCAGCACCGACTGGTTGTCGAAGATTTCGTAGCCGACGCTGCCCGAAGTCACGAGCCCCTTGCCCGCCACCAGCATGCGGGCCTCGCCGACCTGGTCACGGCTGACGAAGATGGTCGAGCCGTCGCCGCGCGAGCTGTATTTGATGCCGGCGCTGTCCAGCGCGGTGGTGACCTCGGACGCCTCGCGCAGATCGAGGTTCGAATACAGCAGGGCGTCCGGCGCCTGCCCGATGCGCAGCATGACGGCGATCAGCACCGCCGCGACGCCGGCGGCGACGCCCAGCACCACGGCCAGACGGCCGATCCCGAACTTCTGCAACGCCGCCGTGAAGCCGCCCACGCGCCCTGACCCCGATACTTACGGGACCCTCATTCGACCCGCTGGGCAGAAAATGCCGGGCGCGTGGTAAATGACCCGTTAAGAGGCGCGTTAAGACCGGTGAATGGTCAGCGTTTGCGGCGCTGACCCATGACAAATCCGATCACCTTGGCCGCCGCTTCGAAATGCTCGCGCGGGATGGTTTCGTCGATGTCGACGGCGGCGTAGAGCGCCCGGGCCAGTGGCACATTCTCGACGATCGGCACCTCGTGCTCGCGTGCGACCTCCCGGATGCGCAGGGCCAGGGCGTCGACACCCTTGGCGACGCAGACCGGCGCGGCGTCGCCCTGGTCGGGCTCATAGCGCAGGGCGACCGAGTAGTGGGTCGGGTTGGTCACGATCACCGTCGCCTTGGGCACATTGGCCATCATCCGCTGACGACTGCGCTGCATGCGGATCTGCTTCAGCTTCGCCTTCACGTGCGGGTCGCCTTCCGCCTGCTTGTAGTCTTCCTTCAGCTCTTCCTTGGACATCCGCATGCGCTTGGCGAACCGGAAGCGCTGCCACAGGTAGTCGGCCCCCGCCGTGAACCCGAGGAAGATGATCGCCGCCGCCATCAGGGCGATCGCCATGTCCCGCGCCAGCGGCAGGATGGCCGCCGGCGGCAGGGCGGACAGGTTCTCGAACTCCCGGACGTGCGGCTTCATCACCATCCAGCAGATGAAGCTGACGGCCAGAAGCTTGAGGAAGGTCTTGAGAAACTGCACCAGGCCGTCCGGGCCGAAGATGCGTTTGAAGCCTTCGAGCGGATTGAGCCGGCTCCATTGCGGCTTCAGCTTGTCGGCCGTGAAGATCAGGCCGGACTGCGCCAGGTTGCCCCCGACCCCGCCGACGATCGTCGCCAGCATCAGGGCGCCGAGAAAGGGCGTCACCGCCCAGAGGGCGTGCATGCCGATCTCGACGCCCGCGCCCGCATCCAGTCCGCCCATCATCCGGTGAGGGGCGGCGATGAAGGGCAGCAGTTGCTCGGCCATCGACGAGGCGAACCAGCCCCCGGCGCCCAGCAGCACCGCTGTGGAGCCCAGAAGGGCGGCGGCCGAGCCGACGTCCATCGACTTGGCGACATCCCCCTTCTGCCGCGCATCGGCTAGTTTTCGTGGGGTGGCTTCTTCTGTCTTCGACTCGGGATCGGCGCCTTCAGCCACCGGCGCCTCCCGCGAAGACCTGGGCCAGGGCGCGGTACCGGTCGATGAAGACCGTCCCCAGCACGCCGAGGCTCATGGCGAAGATGGACAGCCCGAGGATCACGCTGAGCGGGGCTGCGGCGAAGAAGATCTGGAACTGCGGCATGACCCGGCCGACCAGTCCCGAAGCGAGGTTGAAGATCAGGGCAAAGACCAGCAGCGGCGCTGAAAGCTGAACGCCGAGCGCGAAGCTGTCCCCGATCGTGCGGATCGCCAGGGTCGCGAAATCTCCCGTCATCAGCGGACGGGCGGGCGCGATCAGGTCGTAGGAGCCCACCAGCCCGGCGATGAAGAGATGATGGGTGTCGGTGGCGAAGATCAGGGTCGTGCCCAACAGCATCAGGAAAGCCGAGATGGTGGTGCCCGGCTGGGCCTGCATGGGATTGGCCGTCTGGGCGAAGCTGAGCGTGGTCTGCAGCGAAACGATCTCGCCGGCGGTCGACAGGGCGGTCAGGAAGGCGCGCAGCAGGGCTCCGATCATCAGGCCGACGACCACCTCTCGGATCACCCAGCCCGCCATTCCTCCGAGGGTCCCCGGCAGGGCGGGCAGCCCGCCCGCCACGACCGGCCACAGGGCCAGGGTCACGACCAGGGCGAACGACAGGCGGATGCGCGGCGGCACATAACTTTCGCCCACGCCGGGCAGCATCAGCAGCACCGCGCCGATGCGGGCGAAGATCAGCGCGCCCTGCCAGACCTGCTCGGATGTGGCGTACGGCTCCACGCGCCGGTCACATGCCGGCGATGCGCGCGGCGATGGTCCGCATGAAGCCGCCCAGCAGGGCGCCCATCAGCGGCAGGAAGAGCAGGAGCGAAACGAAGATGGCGATGATCTTGGGGGCATAGATGAGGGTCTGCTCCTGGATCTGGGTCAGGGCCTGCACCAGGCCGATGACCACGCCGACGACCAGACCGACCAGCAGGATCGGCGCGCACAGCTGGATCGTCAGCCACAGGGCGTCGCGACCCACATCCAGAACTTCCGCGCCGTTCATGACAGGCTCCACGGGCCGCAGAACGCGCGACCGAACCGGGCAAGAAATGCCGGGAGCGTGGTTAACAAGGCGTTAGTGGCTTGGCGGTTCGACATGACCTTGTGGTACGACCGGTTGTGAACACACCCGCACACTTGGCCTTGCCGGCCTCATTCTTCGTCCTGCTCGAGTCCGTTCTGGATCAGTTGCAGAGGCGCGCGCCGGAGCGCGAGGTGGTTCGCAGGTTTGTCAGCGCGCTGTCGGCGCTTCCTCCGTCTGACATCAACCTCGTCTATTCCGCTTTCGCGTGGAGTCACTACGACTGGTTCCATCTGGCTCGGCCGGGCTGGATACACCGGGTTCTCGGCGGATTGTTCCGGTCGGCGCCGCCTCTCCTTACCCCGTTTTCCTATCGCGAGGTGGCTATCGCCCAGATGCGACACGCGCCCGAACTGGCCACGCTCTTCCTGTTCAGCGCGAACGGCTATGTCCGCGAATCCGCGCTTGCGAGGATTCAGACAGCCGACAGCGCCTTTGTCCTCGCCGCCATCGCCTATCGGCTGAACGACTGGGCCGCACCCGTGCGCCGAGCGGCGACCGGCTGCACGAGGAGGGTGTTCGCGCAAGCGGCGCCCGAGGTCGTCGCGGAAGCGGCCCTTTTCCTCCTGGACCGAAAAACTCACTGGCGGCGGACCGATGCTGACGCCGTCGTGCTGGACCAGGCTTTCGCTCGCCCGGACGTAGTGGCCTGTCTTATTGGGCGCATCGCCACCGAACAGACGGCGGCCGTTCATCAGGTCTTCGCGCATGTCTTGATGACAGGTCTGCTAGATGACCGGCTTCTGACCATCGCCCAGGAAGCCTCCAGCGTCGCCGTTCGAGCCACCGCGTTTCGCACCCTGATCGACGGCCAGGCGACCCGTCGGATGGGCTATGATCGTCAGTGGATCGACAAGTCGTTCAACATCAGCCGGCGCATTCCGAAATTTCAGAGTCGACCGATTGAACGTCCCGCGCCACTCGACCGAATTCTCGAGCTGGCCGCGCGAGACCGCTCCGCCGCGGTTCGCCGGATCGCCGCGGACGGATTGGTTCGCCATCGTCGCGCCGTCGCGGACGTCGAAGCACTGGCACGGTTGCTCCGACAGGATCGATCATGGGCGATCCGCCAGCGCATCGCCTTCATCGATAAAGACCTGGGGCTGGAAACTGTCGCCGCTTCGGGGTCTAAGGCCCCATGACCAAGCCGAGCATCACCCAGGCCGACGCCGAAGCCGCTGTCCGCACCCTGATCGAATGGGCCGGGGACAATCCCGACCGCGAGGGCCTGCTGGAGACGCCGGCGCGCGTCGCGCGCAGCTACCGCGAGCTTTACGAGGGCTATGAGACCGACCCGCGCCAGTATCTGGAAAAGACCTTCGAGGAGGTCGGCGGCTACAACCAGATGGTCGTGCTGAAGGACATTCGCTTCGTCAGCGCCTGTGAGCACCACATGCTGCCGGTCGTCGGCGTGGCCCACGTCGGCTACCTGCCGACCGACCGCGTGGTCGGCATCTCCAAGCTGGCCCGGGTGGTGCGCGGCTTCGCCCGCCGCCTGCAGATCCAGGAGAAGATGACCTCGGAGATCGCGCTGGCGATCGAGGAAGTGCTGCGTCCGCAAGGCGTAGGCGTGGTGATCGAGGCCGAACACAGCTGCATGACCCTGCGCGGCGTCAACGCGCCGGGCGCCAGCCTGACCACCAGCCACCTGAGCGGCGCCTTCCGCGACGACCCGCGCACCCGCGAAGAGTTCCTGCGGCTGACGCGGAAATAGGCGCGGCCGAAGCCGCGCCATGCGCCGTCGTCAGTGGGCGGCGCCCGCCGCGGGCAGATGGGCCTTGTCGTGTTTTCCGAGGCGCTCGACGAGCGTCACGGCGGCGGCGTTCATGCCGGTGACCTCGACGTCGGCGCCCTGCCGACGATAGCGGAAGACGACCTTGTCGACGGCGGCCACCCCGGTCAGGTCCCAGAGATGGGCCTCGCTCATGTCGATCTCGACCCGCTTCGGCTGGCCGTGATGCTCGAAGGCGGCGGCGAAAACATCCGCCGAGCCGAAGAACAGCTGACCGCTGACGCGATAGCGGAGGACGCCCGGTTCCGGCGTCCCGATTTCCCGCACCGTCAGGGTCTTGCCCAGCTTCCGCATGAAGAACACGGCCGACAGGATGACGCCCAGCACCACGCCCTTGGACAGGTCGTGGGTGGCCACCACCGTCACCGTGGTGGCGATCATCACGATCGAGGACTGAAGCGGGATCGCACGGATATTGAGCACCGACTTCCAGTCGAAGGTGCCGACCGACACCATGATCATCACGGCCACCAGCGCGGCCATGGGAATGCGGGCCACCCAGTCCTGGAGCACCAGGATCAGGAACAGGAGGAAGAGGCCGGCCCACAGGGTCGACAGCCGTCCGCGCGCCCCGGAGGTCACATTGATGATCGACTGGCCGATCATGGCGCAGCCCGCCATGCCGCCGAACAGGGAGGCCATGATGTTGGCGATCCCCTGCCCCCGGGTCTCGCGGTCCTTGTCCGACGGGGTGTCGGTGATGTCGTCCAGCAGGTTGGCCGTCAGCAGGGACTCGAGCAGGCCGACGAAGGCGAGCGTCGCCGCCACCGGGCCGATGATGGTCAGCGTCTCCCAGGTCAGGGGCACGGCCGGAATATGGAAGGCCGGCAGGGTGGTGGGCATCTGCCCCATGTCGCCGACCGTGCGGACATCCATTCCGGTCCAGATGACGAAGGCGCTGATCACGATGATGGCGATCAGCGGCGAGGGCACGGCCTTCGTCAGGCGCGGGACGCCATAGATGATCGCCAGGGCCGCCGCGACGAGGGCGAAGGTCTGCCAGTTGGCGCCGATCAACTCGGGCATCTGGGCGAGGAAGATCAGGATGGCCAGCGAGTTGACGAAGCCGGTCATAACGCTGCGGCTGACGAACCGGATATAGCGGCCGAGCTTCAGCAGGCCGACGAGGATCTGGAAGACCCCGGTCAGGAGGGAGGCCGCCAACAGATATTCCAGCCCGTGGTCCCGGACCAGGGTGACCATGACCAGGGCCATGGCGCCGGTCGCGGCCGAGATCATCGCCGGGCGTCCGCCGACGATGGCGATGGTCACGGCGATGATGAAGCTGGCGTACAGGCCGACCGCCGGATCCACGCCGGCGATGATGGAGAAGGCGATGGCCTCGGGGATCAGGGCCAGGGCGACGACCGTGCCGGCCAGGAGGTCACGGCGCGGGCTGGCGAGCCATTGCTGGCGCGCGGAGGCGAGAAGGGTCATGCGAACGGTCTGCGGTTGGACCGGCGGCGACTTCGGCCCTTACCGGTTCAGGTTTCCCGGGGGATCGGCGCCCGGGGTAGCCACCCGATCGAACGGGTCCTTGTGACGCGCGGCCCAATGCCCGAGTCCCGGCCGGATGGCAACCGGCGCACTCCTTGCGGAGCGCCCCGCGAAGGAGGCCGGTTCGATGCCCTGGAATGTGATTTCGACCCGAAATGAGACAGTCCCGATCGTTCGCGGCGGTTGGCTGGACGCCCTGCGTTTCATTGTGGCCAGCCTGATCATCCTGCATCACTTCCAGATGTCGGCCCCCGTGCCGCTGGCCGAAGGCCTGCACCCCGTGTTCGAACGCGGCGGCTTCCTGCTCACCAACTTCTTCCTGATCGACAGCGGCTATGTGCTGATGCGGGTCTACGGCGCGGCGGTGTCGCGCGGATCGATGTCGGCCGGCGACTTCTTCCTGAAGCGCTATCTGCGGGTCCTGCCCGCCCACCTCATCATGGTCGCCGGCCTGGTGGCCCTGGTCGTGTTCGGCGGCCTGCTGGGCTTCGCCCCCCGTGCGCCGGAATGGTTCCGCTGGGACCAGCTGCCCGCGCAGGTGACCCTGACCCAGGCGTTCGGCGTTCATGGCGGCCTGGGCTGGAACGCCCCCAGCTGGTCGGTGTCGGCCCTGATCGGCTGCTACCTTGCCTTCCCGTGGATCCTGCGCGGTCTGGTCAGGCTGGGCCCCTGGAGCGTTCTGGCGCTGGGCGTCGGCCTGTACCTGGTGGCCAACCAGCTGACCTGGACCCTGCTGGGCTACCCGGTCTACCAGATGCCGATGGGCTTCGGCTTCTTCCGCGCCCTGCCGCTGTTCCTGCTGGGCATGTGCCTGGCCTGGTTCGCGCAGAAGGTCGGGATCGCGCCGCGGGCGGCGGGCTGGGCCGGGATCGGCGCGGCCCTGCTGCTGGCCTTCGTCCAGTATTTCGACAAGCACGCCCTCATCTCTCTGGCCTGCATCTCGACCATCATCCTGGCCGCGGGCGCCACGCCCACGCCACGCCCGTCGAAATGGGTCGAGAAGGCCGCCCAGGTCTCCTTCTCGATGTTCATCACCAATGAGGTCGTGCGGATCGCCTGGTTCGGCGTGATCAATGTGCTGGTGGCCAAATTCGCCCTGCCCTCGCCGGTTCAGTGGGCGCTCTGGTTCGCGGGCGTGGCGGCGGCCTTCGTCTTCGCCTGGCTCTTCCACACGATCGTCGACACACCGATCCAGAACCGCATCCGCGGCTGGCTGAAGTCGCGCCGCAGCCGGCCGCTTCGCCCGCTGCAACCGGTCGTGTCGATCGAGGGCTGATCAGGGATCAGGCCCGGTATCGGGCCTGAAGCGCCGTCAGATCGGCATCCGCATGATTTCCTGATAGGCCGAGATGACCTGGTCGCGAACGGCCATGACCGTTTCCAGGGACGCCTCGGCCGAGCTGACGGCGGTGACCACGTCGATCAGGCTGCCCTGCCCCTGGACCGAGGCCGCCATCTGGGCCTCCGCGCCGCGGGTGGCCTGGGTCATGTCGCCCATGACGTTGGTCAGCATCTCGGCGAAGCCCGAGGCCTGCGGCGCCGCCGTCGGCGCGGTCGGCAGGGCGCCGCCCTGGATCGCGGAATAGGCCTTGGCCGCCATCATGGGGTTCATGGCTCAGTCCTATCGCTTGATCAGGTCGAGCGTGCGGGTCTCCATCGACCGCGCCGTCTCGATGACGTTCAGGTTGGCCTCATACGCCCGCTGGGCCTCGCGCATGTCCATGGCCTCGACGAGGGTGTCGACGTTCGGACGCAATACATAGCCCTCGGCGTTGGCTGCCGGGTGGGAGGGGTCGTACTCCGACCGGAAGTCGCCCTGGTCGGGTCGCACCTCGGCCAGGGTCACACCGGTCGCGCCGTCGATCTCGCGCGCCTGGAAGACGGGAATCTGCCGGCGATAGGGTTCGCCGCCCGCCGTCAGGGCCGTGGACTGGGCGTTGGCGATGTTCTCGGCGATGATCCGCATGCGCGACTGCTGCGCCTTCAGGGCGCTGGCGGCGACGGCCATGGCGTTGTTGCGGGGGGGAACGGGGTCCGGCATCGGCTATCTCCCTCTCATCAGCCGCGGCCCGGCGGACGGGCCGCCGCGCGCAGCATCTGCATGGACTTCTGGTAGAATCCGATCGCCGCGTCATAGGCCATGCGGCTCTCGGCCATCTTCAGCATCTGCTCCTCGACCACCACGGCGTTGCCGTCGAGCGTGGTCTCGGAGTCCGGCGCCTTGACCGTGTCGAAACGCGTCGCCCCCTGGTCGGCCGGCGCAATGTGCATGGCGCTGGTCCGGGTCATCCGCACGCCGCCGCCGTTGCGCAGCGCCGCCGCGAAGTCGGTCGGCTGGGTCAGGTCGCGGCCGACGTAGCCCGGGGTGTCCGAGTTGGCGACGTTCTCGGCGATGACGCGCTGGCGCTGGTCCAGCCAGGACAGGCGGCCCTTGATCTGGCCCAGCAGGGGAAGGTCGGTGAAGCCCAAGGTTCGGGTCTCCGGGCGCGGATCGCCCACGGTTCGATGGGCAGAAAATGCCGCCTGCATGGTTAATGAGGCGTTATCTCAACGTGGCGTTAACCATGATCGCCGAAATCTGCTGCGTCGGAATCAGTCTCCGGCGGGGCCCGTCCGCATGAATTTCCTTGATCTGCTCAGGGCCGTTTTCGCCCTCGCCTTCACCCTCGGCATCATCGGGCTGGCGGCCTGGGCGGCGCGGCGTTACGCGCCCCAACTGCTGGCCCGACTCAGCGCCGAGCGCGGCGAACGCCGGATGCAGGTGGTCGAGACCCTGGTCCTGGACCCCGCCCGGCGGCTGGTCCTGGTCCGGGTGGACAGCGAGGAGCGACTGATCCTCCTCGGCGAGGGCAAGGAGCTCATTGAGCCCCGCGGCCCGGAGCTGGGCCGTTGACCGCGCTCAAGGGCGTCTTCGCCGTGCCGACCCGCGCCGAGCTGAAGCGGGCGGCCCTTCTGTCCCTGCTGACCACCCTGCTCTGCCTGTGCTGGCCCTTCGCCGCCCTGGCCCAGGAGGTCGCCTCGGGCGGCGCCGCGATCAACGTCGACCTGGGCACGGGCGCCGGCCTGACCGAGCGGGTCGTCCAGTTGGTCGGCCTGATGACGGTGCTGTCGCTGGCGCCGTCCATCGTGATCATGACGACCAGCTTCGTGCGGATCGTCGTCGTCCTCTCTCTGCTGCGGACCGCCCTGGGCATGCAGCAATCCCCGCCCAACGCGGTTCTGGTCTCCCTGGCCCTGTTTCTGAGCGCCATCGTCATGGCTCCGACCTGGCAGGACGCCTATGATTCGGGCATCCGCCCCCTGCTGGACCAGCAGATGGAGCTGCCGCAGGCCTTCGATGCGGCATCAGAACCTGTGAAGACTTTCATGCTCGGTCAGGTCGACCAGGACGACCTCGCCCTGTTCACCCGCCTGTCCAATATCGAGGCCCCTCGGCAAGCCGTCGACCTGCCCCTCCGGGTGGTCACCCCGGCCTTCATGATCAGCGAACTGAAGCGGGCCTTCGAAATCGGATTTCTCCTTTTCGTTCCGTTCCTTGTGATCGATCTTGTGGTCGCGAGCGTGCTCATGTCGATGGGCATGATGATGCTGCCGCCGGTCGTCATCTCGCTTCCGTTCAAGCTGATCTTTTTCGTGCTCGTGGACGGGTGGAGACTGGTCGCCGGAAGCCTGGTCGAGAGCTTCCAGAGAGCCTCCGGGGGCGGATAAATCCCCACCCCGTGGGGCTTTCAGCGCCGAAGCCGCTTGCCATGCGGAAAAAAAACGGCGTTGATCCGTCCGTCGTCGCCCCTGACTCGCGGGGCGAACTTAATCGGGAAACGACCCACAATGACTACTCAAGCCGAACTCATCGCCGCCGTCGCCAAGGACGCGGGCGTCAGCCAAGCCGACGCCGGCCGCGTCCTGACCGCGATCGTCGAGAACATCCACAAGTCGCTGGTCGCCGGCGGCGACGTGCGCATCTCGAACCTGGGTGTCTTCGACACCGCCGCCCGCGCTGCCCGCGAAGGCCGTAACCCGGCCACCGGCGGCACCATCCAGATCGCCGCTTCGAAGGCTGTGCGCTTCCGCGTCTCGAAGCCGCTCAAGGATGCGGTGAACAAGTAAGCGGTTCACGTCGGCGGGCCCACGGGCGCGCCGTACGCGCTGAAGTCAGGAACGGGCGGGGGTCGCGGGGCGATTCCCGCCCGTTCTTTGTCTGAGATCGCTCTTCATCTCGTTGACCCAGCCGGCGAAGGTGTCGGCCGAGGCGCTGAGGGTCGCGAAATCGCTCGCCGACACCGCGCCGTCCATGCCGCCCATGCCGTCCAGCGCGATGGACAGGGCGACCTTGGACCGGGCGCCGGCCACGAACGGACGATAGTTCCGCGACAGCCGCCCCAGTCCGGCCGCATCGTGGGCCAGGGAATAGCCGACGCCGGCGCGGATCAGCCGGGCTTCCTCGTCCGGGGTGAGGGCCGCGGTGTTCCGGTAGCGGTCCCCCAGCGCCGCCTCGTACAGGGCCGCCGCGCCACCCCAGTTCTCCTGCTTCCAGAAGATTTCCGCCTTCACCGCCTTCGCTTCGGACGACGCGTCCGCGCCCAGCACCTCCAGCGCATGATCATAGCGACCGAGGGTCATCAGGGCCCGCGCCTCCAGCGCCCGCCGCTCGGCGTTCAGCGCCGTGGGCAGCAGGGTCGTGCGCGAGCTCCACAGCGCCTGCAGCGCCTTCTCGGGCTGCCGGTCCATCAGATAGATCGTCGCCAGGTCGGTCGCGACCTGGGCCTTGGCGACGCCGTCCAGCCGCTCATCCACCTGGTGCTTCAGGAGCTCGGCGGCCTGATCGAGAAGATCCACGTCGACCAGGCGCCGGGACAGCCGGCGAACCATCTCGTCCCCGTCGGCGCCGACCGGGGTCAGCTCACGGAAGTCGTAGAACAGGCCCAGCGCCTGCACAGGCTGCAGCCCGTCCGCCCCCCCTTCAAGGAACAGCATGCGGAAGGCGTTCGACAGATCCGTCTGCAGGTCGGCGGCGCCCGACAGGCGCTGCATGCGGCCGTTGACGCCTTTCAACGCCGTCAGCGCCTCGCGATAGAGACCCTGCGAAAGATAGAGCTGCCCCAGCTCCCGAATGACCGACAGCTCGATGGCATCACCCCGCCAGCGCCAGCGCAGGGCCTCCAGCTCCCTGGCCGCCACATCCGGCTTCATCGTTCCGCGTTCGAGCGACAGCCGGATCACGCCCAGCTTGGCGGGCACGGCGACATTGTCGAGCGGGGCCCGGCTGACGGCCTGGTAGACCGCGAGGGCGCGATCGCTCATGCCGTCCTGCTCGAACAGACGGGCCTGCACATTGCGGGCGACCAGCTGGTCCGCCGCGGGGGCGTTCTGGCTGAAGACGTAGGCCAGAAGGGCGCGGGCCGCTTCCGGATCACCGCTCTCGAGCGCGGCTTCGGCGTGGGCCGAGCCGAACCGGGCGCGCCAGACCGGCGGGAAGTCGTCCACGGCCCCGGCGCCGGCGGAGAAGGCCTGACGCGCCGATTCCCAATCGCCCTGTTTGGCGGCGATATAGCCGCGCCAGACCGCGGAGGCGGGATCGCCCGCGACGGCGGAGGAAGCGAAGTCGCCCTGGGCCTCGGCCAGGCGACCGATGGCGGCGCGCGCGGCGCCGCGCAGGCCCCGCAACTCCGGCTCGCCCTGCATGTTCGGCGTCTGGGCGACGACGGCGTTCAGAACGCCGATGGCCTCGTAGTAAAGCCCGGAGCCCACCAGGAACCGGGCCAGCGCCATGCGCGCCTCGATGGGCGCACGCGGATCGTCCCCGGCCGCGGCCGACTCCGCGCCGGCGGCGTCCTGCAGCTCACGATAGCGCGCCGCGAAGCCGGCATGGCCGGTATTGTCCCATCCGTCCACAATCTGGCCGGGGTAACGCCCCTTGCGCGGCGCGCCGGGCTCGGTGCTGGCCTCGTCCAGCGTCGCCGACGGCGCCGACAGGGTCAGCCCGCCCGGACGGGCCAGGGTCACGAGATCGCCGTCCGCCCGGACGGTCAGATCGGACACCAGGGTCTCGACCGCCAGACCGTGGGCCGTCGGCAGCAGGGTCATGTCGATGGTCTGGCGGCTGTCCGCGAAACCCTTTCCGGGGGCGCGGGCGGTCACGGCCGCGAAACGGTCTCCCGCCATCGGATCGGTCAGCCAGATCGCCCGGGTCGCCCCGGCCATCCGCGCGACCAGCGCCGGTTCTCCCGTTTCCTCACGGTCGACGGTGACGCCGCCGGCCGAAGCGGCGGGACCACCGATCGTCACGCTCCAGGTCGAACCCGTGGCGACCGCTGAAACCCGCAGGCCGCGCGGCGCGGCGATCCGGACCGCGACATGGTCAGGCGTCGCCGTCCAGTGCGCGGCGGTTGCAGGACCGAGGGCGCGGGCGCCGTCCATGTCCATCCGGCCGGGCGCGTCGAACACCACCCAGACCGCCTCCCCCCGGCGGAAGACCGCCGCCGGGACCGGACGGTCCCATTTGAAGTCGAGGGTGACCTTGTCCGGCCCGAGACGCGACGCCACCGGCACGGTGACCGCCTCGACCGGCGCCGCGGGCAGGATCGAGGCTTCCGGCGCTGTGGGATAGAAGTTGACGAAGACTGCGCCGTCGGACGAGCCGCTGCGGATATCGGCCCCGTCGGCGAGGGTCAGGACCACTTCGGTCCCGCCGCGGACGGCGCGGGTCTCGACCTTCTCGACCCCCGGGGGCGGATCAACCCGCAGGCGCGAGATATCCGGCGCGGCGGTGGAGCCGATCCGGATGATGACCGCGTCACCCTCACGCCGGACCTGGGACCGCGCGCCGATGACGCCGGCGAATTCCACGCGGGTGAAGGTCGCATTGGCGCCGACCCGGATGGTGATCGGGTCCAGCGCGCCGCCGCCCTCCTGGGCGTACAGGGGCGCCAGCGGGGCGAGCGCGACCGTGCCGGCCGCGGCCACCGCCACGGTCGACTTCAGGATGCGTTTGCTGGTGCGGACCCCGGACATACGCGCGCACACTCGCGCGAACGCCCTTTAAGCACGGTTAACGGATGGTGACCGGAGAGCCATTGTTCGCCCGGCGCCCCGCGACAAACAGCCCCGCTTGCGCTACCCCGCCGACAGGCCGACATGCGATGTCGGAATGAGCACTGGAAGCACCCCGGCTGACCCCATGACCGACCCCGTCTATCCGCGCCTCAGCACCCTGAAGACCGGCCTGCGCTGCCGCTGCCCCCGATGCGGCGAGGGCCCGCTGCTGCGCGGCTTCCTGAAGATCCGGGACAACTGCCCGAACTGCGGCCTGGACTACAGCTTCGCGGACCCGGCTGACGGTCCGGCCTTCTTCGGCATGAGCCTGGTCGGCGTCATCGGCATGGGCCTGTTCATGTGGTTCGAGTTTGCCGTTCACCCGCCGGTCTGGGTCCACCTCGTCGTGACCATGCCCCTGCTGACCCTCGCCTGTCTGGCGGTCCTCCGCCCGCTGAAGGGCTGGCTGGTGTCCGAACAGTTCGTGCACAAGGCGGCCCCTCCGGAGTGGGAAAGCTTCGGCCAGCACGGCGACGGCTCGCACCTGCGCTGAGGCTCAGCCGGCGAGCGGCAAACCAATCTCGAACACCGCCCCGTCCCCGCTCGGCGCCAGGTCCAGCGTGGCCTGATTGGCCGCCAGAAGCGCGCGGGCGATCGACAGGCCGAGCCCGGCCCCGCCCTCACTGCGACGCGTGGTGAAGAAGGGCTCGAAGATACGCTGGCGATCGGCCGGCGCGATCCCCGGGCCGTCATCCGCGATCGAGAGAACCAGCGTATCCCCGGCCAGGCGTGCGGCGATCCGCGCCGAGGACGCCCCGGCCTGCCGGCTGTTCTCGAGCATGGTGGCCACGACCACTTCCAGCGTCGCCTCGGGGGCGGCGACGGGCGGCATATCGTCCGGCAGGTCCAACGTCACCGCCAGCCCGGGCGAGGCGGCGTCCACGGCCTTCAGAAGAGGCGGCCGAATATCGACCGACAGCCCTGCCTCCGGCCGCGCCATATCGGCCCGCGCCAGATCCATCAGCCGGGTGACCAGCGCCGACAGCCGATGCCCGTCGCCGGCGATATTGTCCAGGAAGCGACGCCGCTCGGCGGGCGACATGTCCTCATGGTCCTGCAGCAGCTCGACCGCGCCGTTGATCCCGGCCAGCGGCGTCTTGAACTCATGGCTGACCGCGGCCGCGAAGTCGCGAAGGTATCGTGAGCGTCGCTCGATGGCTTTCGCCATGACCCCGAAGTCCTCGTACAGGGTGCGGATCTCGACCGCCGCGGTGGCGGGCGGCGGCGGGACCTCTCCCCCACCCGCGGCCACCTCGCGCGTCACCCGGCTCAGACGTTCGATCGGCTTGGCGATGCCGCGCGAAACCAGCACCGCCAGGAAGGCGATGAACCCCAGCACGCCGACGATCCCCAGCGCGATCTTGATGCGGTCCTGGTAGACGCCCCGGAACAGGGCGCGGGGTGACCGGGACACCAGGATGACGCCTTCCACCCGACCGTTCACCGTCACCGGCCGGGCGTGATGGATCCGCAGCGCCGACGCCCGGCTGAGCCATTCCATCGAATATCGCGGCCGGTAGTCCGCATTGCGCCTCAGCACCGTCGACGGCCGCCCGGCGAGGGCGGCGCGCACCTCGGGAAGGGCGCTCCAGCCGCCCCCCTGCCCGAAGCCGCGCACCACCGTTCCGTCCCGGTCCAGCAGGATGATGGAGGCCAGGGTGGTGCGGCTGGTCTCCTCCATGATGGGATCCAGTCGTTCACCGACCCCGACCGCATCCGGTCGCGGCGGCGCGGCCGGAGCCGTGGCCGGCCGGGGGGGCAGCACCGGCGTCGACCCCAGGTCGATGGTCGCCCCCTCCGGCTGGTACCAGCCCGGCGTGCGGCGCTGCATCTCGGTCGGGGACGTCAGTCGCGATCCCGGCCACAAGGCCTCCGCCGTGGCCGACAGGGCCGCCGTCTGGGCGACCAGCTCCGCCTCCGTCTGCCGGACGAGGGTGTTCTCGTACACCCGCAGGAAGATCCCCGCGAAGCCCGGCAGCAGGGCCGCGAACAGCAGCACCGACAGCAGGATCGTCCTCAGCCTGAGGGCCGGCCAGTGGCGCCGCACGAACAGGCGGAAGCGGCCGGGCTCTCCCGTCACGCCGCCGCGCCGAGGCAGGGTCCCAGCTGGTAGCCGAGGCCGGGCCGGGTCTCGACCACATCGCCGCCGCCCACTGACGCGAACTTGCCGCGCAGGTTGCGGACATGGCTGTCGATGGTCCGGTCCGTCATGGCGAAGCCGGGGCCGTGCACCCGGTCGATGATGGCGTCGCGGGTGAAGACCATGCGCGGCTGGGCGGCCAGCACCCGGACGATGGCGAACTCGGTCACCGTCAGCGGCACCTCGGCCCCGCCCCAGGCGGCGCGCCAGCCCTCGGCGTCCAGCGACAGCTTGCCGTGGGTCACCGCCCCCGACGGCAGGGGCGCGGGCGTCCGCGCCGTCCGCCGCAGGATGGCCGCCACCCGGGCCACCACCTCCCGCGGGCTGAAGGGCTTGGTGACATAGTCGTCGGCCCCGAGTTCGATGCCGAGGATACGGTCGAACTCGTCGTCGCGCGAGGACAGGAACAGCACCGGCGTGTCTCCCTTGGCCCGCAGACGACGACAGGTCTCGATCCCGTCCATGCGCGGCATGTTGATGTCCAGCACGACCAGATCGGAGGCATGGGCCTCCAGATCGGCCAGGGCCGCTTCCCCGTCCCCGGCTTCACGCGTGGCCAGTCCCGCCTTGCGCAGGGCGAAGGTCAGGAGATCGCGAATGTGGGGGTCGTCATCGACCACCAGAACGGTGCGCTGCATGATCGCCATGTTCAGACTCCGGGGGCAGAGGTCAACGGGGTGAGGGCGTGGTCCGAGGCCGGGACCGGAACGGAAGGCGCCACAGGCTCGGGAGCAGGCTCAGGGCGGCGCGGCGGGGCCAGACGTCCGTCCCACAGCCGCTCGCCAGCGAGAGGAATGACGAGGGGTTCGCGCGCCGCCAGCGCCTCCACCCGCGCCAGCCGCCGCGCCCGACGCCAGGTCCAGCCCCGCCAGGCCCGATTGTCGCGATCGACGCGGTCCATCACGTCTCGACGGACGGCGGCCGCCCGATCCTTCAGCTCCGGATCATCCGTCGCCTGTTCCAGCTCCACCAGCGACACCAGCGCGGGTTCGCCGATGGCGTTCAGATAGCCGAGGTCCAGCACCGCGCCCGTGCCGTCCACTTCCCGCGCATGGCGCACATTCCAGGCGGCGGCGATCGCGCCGGTGTCGATCACGCTCAGCCCCGTCAGGACGACAAGCGCCACCCTGGCGTTGGCGTCGATCAGCCAGTGCCCGTCCCTGCCCTTCAGCATCCGCCAGCAGATCAGCAGCAGGCCGATGCCGACCATGACCATCCAGACCATGGCCACGATGCGGAAGCGGGTCAGGGCGTACCCGTCGATGTAGTCGGCCGTCCGCAGCAGGGATGAGGCGACCAGCACCATGTTCTGCGCCACCCAAAGCACGACCAGCCGACGCACCGGCGGCCGTTGCGCGGTCTCCGATCCCGGACGCAGGGCGACCAGCACGAACAGCCCGGCCAGCAGGGCCGTCCCGATCAGGGGATAGGCGCCCCGGTGGGCGTAGTCGGCCAGGGTGGTGTCTCCCGGCAGGGGCGCGCCGCTCCACAGGAAGGCGATGTCCAGCCCGTTCTGAAGCGCGAACAGGGCGTTGAAGACGATCAGCGACAGGGTCACCGAGGCGGTGCTGACGCCCGGAAGCGCCCTCTGCCCCAGCGACGGCAGGGCCAGAAGCTTGCGCCGCCAGCGCGGCCGCAGCGTCGTCCACGCCATCACGCCCACGATGACGCAGCCGATGAGGCGCAACACGGTCGCCCCCGACGGCGCCGGCAGGCTGGCCGCGTCCAGCGCATCGGCGATCAGCGGGTTGGCGCGCGCGAACAGCAGCAGGAAGACCAGCCCGCCGATCAGCGGCAAGGCCGCCACCTTCAGAAGGGCGACGGGGGACATCCTTGAAGGGCCGCGCCGCCGCAGCCGCGCCAGCCGCACCATGTCGAGGATCGGTCCGACCAGCGACACCACCCCGTGCAGAAGCAGACGCTGGAACCAGCGCCACACCGGCTCGCCGCTCTTCACCCGGCCTGAAAGCGCAGCCAAGGTGAGCATCAGGCCGAAGAGCATCCACGGCAGAAGTCCCGGCCGCTCGACCATCAGTCCCGCCAAGCTCGCCGCCGCCAGCAGGGCCAGCAGGGCTCGCCGGTCGCGGACCAGCCCCCGCCGCACCAGAACCAGTCCGGCGATCCAGGCCGCCGCGAACCCGCCGAGAACCGCACCCCACGGCACACTCTGGAACAAAAGCACATTGGCCAGAATGGCCAGCAGCAGCGCGACGGCGCCCTTCAGCCAGAAGGACGAACGCGAAAATGGATGATTGCCGAACATGGGCCTCCCCTTCGATGAGGAGCCCTTGTCTCGCCTCGAGGTTCAGGCCTTCGGGACCCCCGGAGGAGTGTCGGCAGAGACGATGTGCAGAAGCGGTGCAGACGGCGTCGCCGCGTGCGGGAGACGGGCCTGGTCACGCGCCGGATGGCGACCCCGGGAGGACTCCAACCTCCGACCTCGGCTTTAGGAAAGCCTTGCTCTATGCAGCTGAGCTACGGGGCCACGGGGGCCTGACCTAGCGGGTCGGACGCGCCGGGGGAAGCGGCCGCGTCCAGGAAATTCCCGTCAGCGTCGCCAGACCCGACAGGACGTCGCCGCGACGCCACTTTCCGGTTGTGGTTAATCGGCCTTAAGATACAATATCTTGTAGGGAACAAAGCCCGAATCAGGCCGAGTCGCCGATTCGGTCCCGATTCGTTTCGCGCCTGTTCCGCCCCCGCGCAGCGTCGCGTTTACTCCGGTCACGACCGCGAGACCCCGCTTGAGGAACCGCGCCGGAAAGGCCACCTTTCATCCGATATGAGTGACCGCGGAACAGGCCGGGCCCCGTCGCGCGTGACAGCGATCCTGGGGCCCACGAACACCGGCAAGACCCACCTGGCGGTCGAGCGGATGCTGGGTCACGCCTCGGGCATGATCGGCCTGCCGCTGCGCCTTCTGGCGCGCGAGATCTACGACCGCATCGTCAAACAGCGGGGCGCCGCCCGGGTCGCCCTGATCACGGGCGAGGAGAAGATCGTCCCCGAGCGGCCGCACTATTTCGTCTGCACGGTGGAAGCCATGCCGCTGGAGCGGACGGTCGAGTTCCTGGCCGTGGACGAAATCCAGCTGGTCGCCGATCCCGAGCGCGGCCACGTCTTCACCCAGCGCCTGCTGCACGCCCGCGGCCGCGAGGAGACCATGTTCCTCGGCGCGGGCACCATGGGACCGCTGATCCGCGCCCTCGTGCCGGACGTGGACATCGTGTCGCGCGACCGTCTGTCGGTCCTGTCCTACGCGGGCTCGAAGAAGCTGACCCGCCTGCCCCGCCGCAGCGCCGTCGTCGCCTTCTCGACCGACCAGGTCTACGCCATCGCCGAGCTGATCCGGCGTCAGCGCGGCGGCGCGGCCGTGGTCATGGGCAGCCTGTCGCCCCGCACCCGCAACGCCCAGGTCGAGCTGTTCCAGTCCGGCGAGGTGGACTTCCTTGTCGCCACGGACGCCATCGGCATGGGGCTGAACATGGACGTCGACCATGTGGCCTTCGCGGGGCTGAGGAAGTTCGACGGCCGTCGGACCCGCTGGCTGCACGCCACGGAGATCGGCCAGATCGCCGGCCGCGCCGGGCGGCACCTGCGCGACGGCACCTTCGGCGTCACGGGCGAGGCGCTGGAGCTGGACCCCGATCTGGTCGAGCAGGTGGTTGAGCATCGCTTCGATCCGGTCGATAGCGCCGAGTGGCGAAACGCCCGGCTGGATTTCAACACCCTGAACGACCTGCTCCGGTCGCTGGTCGAGACGCCGGGCGTGAGGGGCCTCAACCTCACTTCGCCCGCCCTGGACGAGACCCTGCTGCGCCGCCTGATCAAGGACGAGGAGGTGGCCCGGATCGGCCGCTCCCGCGGCGCCATCATGCGGCTGTGGGAGGCGTGCCAGCTTCCGGACTTCCAGAAGACCACGCTCGACGAGCACGGGCGGCTGGCCAAGGACATCTTCCAGGCGTTGACGGGAAAGCGCGGTCGCCTGACCGAGGACTGGATCGCGCCGCGCTTCGCAGAACTGGACCGTGACGACGGCCAGATCGACCAGCTTTCGGCGCGGCTGTCGGGCGTGCGGACGCTCAGCTACATCGCCAATCGCCCTGACTGGCTCGATCAGGCCCAGGGCTGGCGCGACCGGACCAAGGTGCTGGAGGAACGGCTCTCCGACGTCCTCCACGAACGACTGACCGCCCGCTTCGTCGACCGGCGCACCACCGCCCTGATGCAGGCCCTGAACGTCCGCGGCGACGCCGTCGCCCAGGTCGAGGACGAGACCGGCGAGGTCATCGTGGAAGGCCATGCCGTCGGCCATCTGAGCGGCATCGAATTCCGCATCGACAAGGGCTCCACCGCGCTTGAGGACCGCGCCCTGCGCCACGCCGCCCGTCAGGCGGTGACGCCCGAGATCGCGAAACGGCTGGGTCGTCTGGCGGCGGAACCGGACGAAGCCTTCTCCATCACCCCGGACGGCGCCGTGCTGTGGCGCGGGGCGCAGGCCGGTGTCATCGTCGGCGGCGAGCCTTTCGCGCCCAGGGTCCGACTGCTGGGGGACCTCGGCGCCGTCGCCGCGCGCGAGCGGGCGACCAAACGGCTGGAGGCCTGGCTGGCGGGCGAGTCCGGTCGCGCCCTGCGACCGTTGCGCCGCCTCAGGACCGTGGTCGAGAACGGGACGCTGAAGGGCCTGCCGCGCGGCCTCGCCTTCCGCCTGCTGGAAGCGGGCGGGATCATCGACCGGCGGGAGGTCGAACGCGATTTGGCCGCCCTGAGCCAGGCCGAACGGCGGACCCTGAAGGAGTTCGGCATCCGCGTCGGCGCGCATTCCGTCTGGCTGCCCGGCGTGCTGAAGGCACGCGCCCGGATCACCGCGCAGGCCTTCATGACGCGGGAAACCTTCCGGCCAAAGACGATCGGTCTCAGCATCCTGCCTGAACCGCCGCCCCCGCCGCGCCTGCTCTCCGCATTCGGCCTGCGCGCGGTCGGCCGCTTCGCCGCCCCGGTCGAGCTGCTGGAAGCGCTGGCCGAACGCCGCGCGAGGGGGGACGGCAAGCTCTCGGACAGGGACCTGCGAGACCTGGGCATCACCGCCGACGAGGCCCGGGCCCTGTTCGCCGGTCTGAAGACCGTGCGCGCCCAGCAGCCGGACCGGCCGGGCAAAACGCCGAGGCCGGTCAAGGATTCGCCTTTCGCGGCCCTCGCGGCCCTGACCGCGCCGTCACCCGCCGCGAAGTCGGAGCCGGCGCGCCGCAAGCGACCCCGGCGCAAGGCGGCCCCGCGTTGAACGACGCGGCCTGTCGTATCGATGTCTGGCTGTGGCGCGCGCGGTTCGCGAAGACGCGGACGCTGGCGGCGACAATGGTGGAGAAGGGGGCGGTCCGCCTGACCCATCAGGGTCGGCAGGTTCGCCTCGACAAGGCCAGCCGCTCGGTCCACCCCGGCGACCGTCTGGTCTTCGCCCTCGGCGGGCGGCTGTTCGATCTCGAGGTTCTGGCCCTCGGCGAGCGGCGCGGACCTCCCGAAGAGGCCCGCGCCCTGTACGCGATCAGCGCTGAAGGATGAACTCGCCCTCGATGTGCAGTTCGACTTCGTCGCTCAGCCCCATCGGAATGCCGTAGGTGATGCCGAAGTCCGACCGCTTGATGGTCGCCTCACCGTCGAAACCGGCCTTGTAGGTGTCGCCCATCGACGGGCCGGCCTGATTGAAGTCGACCTCGATGGTCACCGGGCGGGTCACGCCGCGCAGGGTCAGGTCGCCGACCACCGTGGCCTCATTGGCGTCATCGGCATGAACCGTGACCGAGCGCGAGACGAAGGTCGCCGTCGGATGGTTGGCGGTGTCGAAGAAGTCGGCGGTCTGCAGGTGGCCGTTCAGGCCCTGGCTGCCGGTCATCACATCCGTCAGCGGAATGGTCGCCGTCAGGGTCGAGGCCGACGGGTTCGACGGATTCAGGCTCAGTTCGGCCTGCACGTTCACAAACTGGCCGGTGTAGGTCGAGAAGCCCAGGTGGCTGACCGACCAGGTGATCTTGCCGTGATCGGAATCCAGCTTGTAGGCGCCGGCGGTGACCTGAGCCGGCACGCGCGTGAGCGCCGTCTGGGCGACGACGGCTCCGCCGGTCAGCAAGGCGAGCGAGGCGACGCCGGCCGCGGCGTAACGGAGGAGAGGACGCATGGGGAGGCTCCAGAAACTGTAAGAGTGATAGATACCAAATAGAGCATCACGGGGCCGCCGCAACCCCCTCATTGCCGCTGTCGGTTGACAGTTCGCCGCGTGAGGGTCATCTGCGCGTCCCGCGCCCCTCACCGAACGCTTGCTCCCGCCCCATGACCTACATCGTCACCGACGCCTGCGTCCGCTGCAAATTCATGGACTGCGTCGAAGTGTGTCCGGTCGACTGCTTCTACGAGGGCGAAAACTTCCTGGTGATCGCGCCGGACGAATGCATCGACTGCGGCGTCTGCGAGCCTGAATGCCCCGTCGACGCCATCGTCCCGGACACAGAAGACGAACCGGACGGCAAATGGCTTCAGGTCAACGCCGAATACGCCAAGGTCTGGCCGAACATCACGGTCAAGGGCACGCCGCCGGAAGACCGCGAGCAGTTCGAGCGCGAGACCGGCAAGTTCGAGAAATATTTCTCAACCAAGCCCGGCACGGGATCCTGATTTCACTCAGGATGGCCTGACGATCGTTTCACCGCCCCCCTGTCGCGATCCGGCGAGGATTTCCACCCTTCCGGGCGCCGACGCTGTGGACGTTTTGAAATTCCGCAGATTTGTGATAGGTTACTGTCATTGGGTCGGGCGGTCCGCGAAAACCTCGCGCCGCCCGCGTTTGCGACAGAACCTCGTCCACGAAGGCGGGGTCGGCCAGAGGTTGGGTGATCCGTTTCCGCATTTGACGACCAGAACCACATCACCGACGGGGCAGGTTTCCGGCGGCTGTTCTTCTGTTGTCCTTGCGCCTTCGCCTCTCCCCTCCCGCTGAGCCGGGAAAGGAAGTGACATGACGAGCAAGACTGGTCTGGAATTCAAGGTTGGCGATGCGGTCGTCTATCCGGCGCACGGCGTCGGCAAGGTGGCGGCGATCGAGACCCAGGAAGTCGCGGGCATGTCGCTGGAGGTCTATGTCGTGACCTTCGACCACGAGAAGATGACGCTGCGCGTCCCGACCAAGAAGGCCAAGACCGCCGGCCTGCGCTCGCTGGCCGCCGATGACGTCGTCACCAAGGCGCTGACCACCCTGAAGGGCCGCGCCCGGGTGAAGCGCACCATGTGGTCGCGCCGCGCCCAGGAGTACGAAGCCAAGATCAACTCGGGCGACCTGATCTCGATCGCCGAAGTGGTCCGTGACCTGCACCGCGCCGACAGCCAGCCGGAACAGTCCTACTCGGAGCGTCAGCTGTACGAGTCGGCCCTGGATCGCATGGCCCGCGAAGTCGCCGCCGCCAACAAGATCGACAAGGACGCCGCCGTCGAGCTGCTGGGCAAGTCGCTCAGCGCCAAGAAGGCCATCGCCCCGGCCGCCGAGGCCGAAGCCGCCTGATCAGTCGCGCATCGCTGAAAGCGGGAGGCCCGGGAGCGATCCCGGGCCTTTTGTTTTGCGCGGCGCCCGCGCCTGCCCTACCTCTGCCGTCTCTCTCCCCTCACGTTGTGACGCTCCCATGCCCTCCGGACTTATTGCCCTGCTCGACGACGTGGCGGGGATCGCCAAGATGGCGGCGGCGTCGATCGACGATGTCGGAGCGGCCGCGGGCAAGGCCGGGGCCAAGGCGGCGGGGGTGGTGGTCGACGATGCGGCGGTGACGCCGAAATACGTCACCGGACTGGAGCCCAGTCGCGAACTGCCGATCATCGGCAAGATCGCCGTCGGCTCCATACGCAACAAGCTGCTCATCATCCTGCCGGCGGCGCTTCTGCTCACAGCCTTCGCGCCCTGGGCCCTGACGCCGATCCTGATGCTCGGCGGGACCTACCTCTGCTTCGAGGGGGCCGAAAAGCTGATGGAGATGTTCGGCGGCCACGGCCATCACGAGACGGACGCCCCCGCCACCGACGACCCCGCCCATCTGGAGAAGAAAACCGTTTCCGGCGCTGTACGCACCGACCTGATCCTGTCGGCCGAGATCATGGTCATCGCCCTGAACGACGTGGTCGATCAGACGCTGTGGACCAAGGCCGGGGTGCTGGTCGTGGTCGGCCTGGCCATGACGGTGATCGTCTACGGGGCGGTCGGGCTGATCGTGAAGATGGACGACATCGGCCTGCACATGGCCCGCAAGCCCTCACGCTTCAGCCAGACCGTCGGCCGCGGGCTGGTGAAGGGCATGCCGGTGGTCATGGACGCCCTGTCCGTCATCGGCACCTTCGCCATGCTGTGGGTCGGCGGCGGCATCCTGATGCACGGAACGCACGAGCTGGGTCTGCACTGGCCGGCGGAGCCCGTGGAGCATCTGGCCCACGCCGCCGCCCACGCGACCGGCCCGCTGGGCGGTCTGGTCGGCTGGCTGACCACCGCCCTGGCCTCGGCGGTGATCGGCGTGGTCGTCGGCGGCGTCATCGCCTTCGCCCTGCACCAGCTTGCCCGGCTCAAGCCCGGCGCGAAGGCGCACTGAGAAAGACACGCGAAAGTTATCGGTTAACGCTATTTAAGATTGTACATCCACGCCCGGATGCGCGCCTGATGCGAGCCTTCACCACTGGAGGGTTCGAGATGAAGCTGATCAAGTCTCTTGCGTTCGTGGCGGCCGTGGCCGTCGCCGGTGTGGCCGGGGCCGCGTCCGCGGTTCCGCCCGGCCTGCTCTACGAAAAATACTATTATACTGACGCGACTTACACGACGGTGGTCGGTCATCAGCTGGACCGCTGCGTCAACGGCAACGTGGGCTCCGGCACCCTGCACGGCTCGAAGTCCGACTATGTCGTCGCGACGGCGGTCGGCGAATGCCCCGGCGGCTACTGGTAAGCCTGCAAGGTCTCCCGCCGCCCGGGGGCGGCGGGAGACGATCCGGGATCAGAAATATTCGGCGTTGGCCGGGCAGGTCGCACTGATGCGGCGCGCCGTGATCGAGGCGGGCAGATAGGGCGTGCCGCGCGCCAGCTGGGCCCCGCCGCGGAAGCTGAAGCTCTGCTGGGTGTAGGTGCCGTTCAGACGCACGTTCACCCGGCGGTTCTTGTGATCCACGCAGGTGCCCTCGAAACGGGCGTTGCCGGCGCCGACCTGACGCACGGGATAGGTGCAGGTCCACCGGCGGGTCGACAGCCCGCCGAAGAACCGGTTGATCTCGCTGGGCCGCACGCATTTCTGCTCGGTGTCGCGCACGCCCACGGCGCTGGTCGTATACTCCCAGTAGCCGGGCAGGACGGTGTCCCCGTTCTGCTGGACGGTCATGGCCGCCTGCGGCGTCGCGGGCGCGGCCAGGAACAGGGCGCCGACGATCGCGGGAACGGCGACAGCGGCGGTTCGGGTCAGTGCGGTCTTCATCCTTGCCCCTCGGGCGATTGGTTCAGTCATGGTTAGACGGGATATATGGCGGGAATTGAACGGGGCCTGAACGGTTCCCGGGCTGCAGACGCCTTGACGCCCCGCGGACTCTTCCTCTATACGCCCCACCTCTCGCGCTGGACGGTGTCTCGCGCGCACCTGTTTCATTGCGTTCGCGCCCGTCGCGGACCGCTCCGAAGGATAGTCAGATGTCGCGTCGTTGCGAACTCACCGGTATCGGCCCCATGGTCGGCAACAGCGTGAGCCACTCGAACATCAAGACCAAGCGCCGCTTCCTGCCGTCGCTGAAGGCCGTCAAGGTGACCTCGGACGCCCTGGGTCAAACCTTCTCGCTGCGGATCTCGAACGCCGCCCTGCGCACCCTCGACTACAAGGGCGGCCTGGACGCCTTCATCGTCAAGGCCCGCGACGAGCAGCTGTCGGTCGCCGCCCAGCGCATCAAGCGCCAGGTCAAGGCCAAGCTGGCCGAGCAAGCCGCCGCCTAAGCCGCGCTGCTGTACGCGTTCTGAAGGGGCCGGTGGAAACACCGGCCCTTTTGCTTTGCGCGGAATACGGCGCATCCTGCCGCCCATGACGCGCGACGAGATGTTCGCCTACGCCCTGAGCCGCCCCGGCGCGGAAGATTCGACCCTGCACGGCGGGCGCTGCATCCGGATGCGCGGCCACTGGATCGTCAACGACAACGCCGATCCGACCACGCTCGCCCTGGCGCTGGATCGGGAGACGGTGGATTTCCTGATGGCGACCGAGCCCCGGACCTATTTCCAGACCCCGCATTTCGAGGGCTGGCCCGCCGTTCTGGTCCGCTACGAGGCGGCCGACGACGGCAGGCTGCGCGAGCAGATCGACAAGGCCTGGGCCCGGCGCGCCACGAAGGCCCAGCGAAAGGCGCACGGCTTCGCGTCCTGACGGTTGCGTGAACCGCCCCTCCCCGCCAGTCTGCGCCCCTGTTCCGGGGAGCTGTCTCATGTCCAAGTCCATCCGCCGCGCCGCCCTTCTGGGCGCCTCGCTCATGGCCCTGACGGCCGCGCCGGCCCTGGCCCAGGACGCCCCGGCCGCCGAGCCGAAGCCCACCCGCGAATCAACCGACTTCACCCTCGCCACCGACCAGCCGCGCACGCCCGAGCAGGAAGCCGTCCGCTTCGACAAGGCCGACCTGACGCTGAAGGTCATCCCCGACGACAGGACCATCGAGGGCGTCGCCGTCCTCGACTTCACCGCCACCGGAACGCTCAGCGTCCTGCCGGTCGAACTGGACACCTTGCTGACCATCTCGTCGGTGCAGGTCGACGGGCGGGAGCTGGCGCAGGGCGAGGGCGGCTGGCGCAATCCGGAGGGGCGTCTCTGGATCGACCTCGGCCGCGACCTGACGCCGGGCGACACCGTCCGGATCCGCATCGCCTACGCCGGCGCCCCGCGCGTCGCGCCCCGCGCGCCCTGGGACGGCGGCTTCGTCTGGTCCGCCACCGTCGACGGCCAGCCGTGGATCGCCACCGCCATCCAGGGCGAAGGCTGCGACCTCTTCTGGCCCTGTATCGATAGCCCCCTGGCCGAGCCGGGCCGGGTCGATCTGCACATCACCATCCCGTCCGACCTGGCCGCCCCGTCGAACGGCCGCTTCATGGGGACCGAGGATCACGGCGACGGCTGGACCACCTGGAACTGGTCGGCGGCCAATCCCAACACCTACGCCATCGCCCTGAACATCGGACCCTACGACGAGGTCAGCGCCGACTACCGCAGCCGTTTCGGCAACACGATCAGGCTGTCCTACTGGTATCTGCGCACCGACGACGCGGCCAATGTCAGCGCCCTGTTCGCCGAGTTCGCGCCCATGCTGGACTTCTACGAAGCCACCGTCGGCCCCTTCCCCTTCGGCGACGAGAAGATGGGCGTCGTTGAGACCCCGCACCTTGGCATGGAGCACCAGACCATCAACGCCTACGGCAACGGCTACCGGCTGGACGGCAAGGGCTACGACTGGCTGCTGCACCACGAACTGGCGCACGAGTGGTTCGGCAACCAGATGACCAACCGCAACGCCGACGACATGTGGCTGCACGAGGGTCTGGGCAGCTATATGCAGCCCCTCTACCTGCGCTGGCTGCATGGCGACCGCTACTTCCAGGCCGAACTGCTCGACCAGCGTAACGGCCTGATCAACCGCTTCCCGGTCGTCTCGGGCACGCTCAAGTCAGAGGACGAGGTCTACAAGGGCGACGTCGGTCCGGGGCTCGACATCTACAACAAGGGGTCGCTGATCGCGCATTCGCTGCGGATGCTGGTCGGTGACGAGGCCTTCTTCCGGTCGGTCACCCGGCTCGTCTATGGCCGCCCGGACCCGCGCCCCGGCAATTTCACCACGCGCTACGCCACGACCAACGAGTTCCTGGCCATCGTCAATGAGGAGACCGGTCAGGATCTGGGCTGGTTCTTCCGCGGCTATCTCTACAACGCCGCCCTGCCCGATCTGCGCCAGACCCGCGACGGCGACACCCTGCGGCTGGAGTGGGTGACCGGCGACGGCGAAACCTTCCCCATGCCGGTCGAGGTCGAGATCGATGGCCGCCTCGTCACCGTATCGATGACCGGCGGCCGGGGCGAGGTCACGGCCCCCGCCGGCGCCCACGTCCTGATCGACCCGCAGAGCAAGGTCCTGCGCAAACTGGACTTCATCGAGGTGTGGAAGGGGCGCGAACCCCGCTAGTCGACCGCCACGGCGCTGACCGACTGCCGCACAAAGCGACACGTCCCCTGGGTGGTCAGGAAGGCGATGTCGGCGGCGTCGCGGCCGCAGGCGATCCGCACCAGCCCTTCGACCGGCGCCAGCCCTGTCGGGTCCACCAGCCACCAGCCGTCCGACAGCCAGATTTCGAAGATGGCGTGGAAGTCCGGCGGTGTCAGATCGAAGGCGTAGGCGCTGACGGCCCGCGCCGGAATGCCCGACGCCCGGCACAGGGTGATGCCCAGATGGGTGAAGTCGCGGCACACCCCGGCCCGGTCGATGAAGGTCCGCGCGGCCGTCGTCTCGCTGTCCGAGGACCCGGGCTCATAGTCGATATTGGCCTTGATCCAGTCGAGGATGGCCAGCACCCGCTCGCCCCCGACCGTACCGCCGAAGGTCCGCTCCACGAACCGCCCGAACTGGTCCGACGGGCAGTAGCGGCTGGGGTTCAGATAGGTCAGCACCTCGGCCGGCAGGTCATTCCAGTCATGCTGCACCGTCACCGGCGGCAGCCCCTTCAGCAGGCCGTTGTCGACCACCGCCTCATAGGTAAGGGCCACCTCGCCCGACAGATGCGCCCGCAGCGTCCGCGCCCCGAACTCGGCGTCCTCGTTCTCGATGAACTCCACCGGCGGCGTGGTCTCCAGCCGCTCCTCGAGGATGTTCTGCCCCGGCCAGTGCGCGACCTGCAGCTGATAGATGGCGTCCGTCGGAGGATCGAAACGATAGACGAGTTCGGCGCGGACGCGGATTTTCATGGCGGCTCGAATGGGGCGACAGAGGCCCGCCGTCAACGTGGGGATTCGAGCGGTGTTCCGTGGGGGATCGCGAAGCGTCGTTCGGTCGCTTGCTTAACTGCGTGGTGGTCAGATCACCGATAGTCACCACCTACCGAAGAGTGCATGCTAAACCGAATTCGCGTGAAGGAGGGCCGAGTGCGAACGGTAGCGGGTTTGATCTGCATTGTTTTACTTGCGGGCTGTGAAGCTCGGTCGGAAACGAGCGCAACGCCACCTACACCCGCACCACTGCCGAAGTTCTCCTTCCGCGGAATGGTCAGTGGGGAAACCACACTGGTCCAAGCGAGAGATGATCTCAAAATTGTCGAGCAATGCCGCCCAAGCTCCGATGAGATAGCTGTGTATTGCGATCTTGTGGGCTTCTCGCTCGCAGACAGGCCGGTGCTCGACGAGTTTGTGAGCTTCAAGGACGCCAAGTTCAGCGGCATGATCCTGGAGACCAGTGCCGAGGACTTTGACCACCACATTCAAGCGCTGAAGCAGGCCTACGGCTTGCCCTGTCAGGTTGATAGTGAGCCTCTGCAGAACGCGTTTGGGGCGCAGTTCTCCGGCGACGTGGCAACTTGGTGCTTTGACCAAGGCCAACTGACATTCTCGCGCCACATGCGGGACAATGTGCAAAACTCTGAACTGGTGTTCCAGCCGACGCTGCCGCCATCCCCAGCGAAGCCCTACAGCGCCGAGAGCCTCTGATTTAGCCCCTACGGCTCCAGCTCGATGTCCCAGTAGAGATAATCGAGCCAGCTCTGGTGCAGGTAGTGCGGCGGGAACCGCCGCCCGTGTTCCTGCAACTGCCAGGCGCTGGGGCGGTGGGGCGCGCGGCGGATCATCATCTGGGCCTGCTGGGGCGTGCGCCCGCCCTTGCGCAGGTTGCAGGGGCCGCAGGCGGCGACGATGTTCTCCCACGTCGTGCGCCCGCCGCGGCAGCGCGGGATCACGTGGTCGAACGTCAGCTCGGTCGAGTCCCCGCAGTACTGGCAGACGAAGCCGTCGCGCAGGAAGACGTTGAAGCGGGTGAAGGCCGGCTGCCGATCCTGATCCACATAGCTCTTCAGCGCGATCACGCTGGGCAGCTGGATTTCCATGGAGGGGCTGCGCACGACCTTGTCGTACACCGAGACCACGTCGACGCGGTCCTGGTACACCGCCTTGACCACCTCCTCCCACGGCCAGATCGACAGCGGATAGTAGGACAGGGGCCGGAAGTCGGCGTTCAATACCAGAGCGGGCCAGCCCGAGGGGGGACGACTGAGGACCTGCATCAGGTCCGCTCCGGGAGACGGAGGGTTATCGAAGCGACAGGACTGAAGACACGTCTCCTTCCCTCGTCAGGCAGGATCGACGGTAGCCCTGATTCGACAGCTTGGCGATGACCGGACGACGACGCTTTCGCGACGTTCGCGCGGGCTCAGCGGGTGACAGTGCCGGGGAAGGCGGGCAGGCTCCAGCCCCAGGCCAGCGCCCCCGCGCGCAGGCCGAAGCCCAGGGCTCCGCCCAGGAAGGCGGCAGGCCAGACCTCCAGCCCCACGACCCGCGCCACCACGAACACCGTCGCCGCCAGCAGGGCCGCCGAGACGGTGATCTCGCGCCGCAGCAGGATCGAGGGCTCGCCCGCCAGCAGGTCGCGTACCACCCCGCCGAAACAGGCTGTCAGCGCCCCCATGACGATGCAGATCAGCGGCGCGATGCCGAAGGCGCCCGCCTTGGCCGCGCCCATGACCCCGTAGGCCGCCAGACCGATCGCATCGAGCCACAGCAGGGCGCGGAACCGCCACGGCCGGGCGCCCACCATCCAAACCGCCACCGAGGCGGCCAGACAGATGGCGATGTAGCGCCAGTCCTGCACCCAGAAGACCGGCGCCCCGATCAGCAGGTCGCGCAGCGTCCCGCCGCCGACCCCCGTGATGGCGCCGAAGAAGGCGAAGGTGACCAGGTCATGCTTCTGACGGGCGGCCGCCAGCGCCCCGGTCGCCGCGAAGACGGCCACGCCTGCGAAATCAAGCGCGCCGAGAACCGTCTCGGGATTGGCGATGGCGGGGTCGACCAGGGGCGTCATGCGCTGGACCCTAGCCTCTATGCGGGCGGGTTCTCCAGCACGATCTCACCGCGCTTCACCGCCCCGTACCAGGCCCAGAGCAGATGGGCCGCCACACTGCGATGCGGGGACCACAGCTCGGCCCGAAGATTGGCCGCCTTCTCCTTCGGCCGCTCCGGCGATCCATCAGCCCAGCGTATCGCCTCCTGCAGGGCGATGTCCCCACCCGGGAACACATCGGTCCGCCCCTCGCAGAACATCAGGAACGTCTCGGCCGTCCACCGCCCGACGCCCTTGATGGCGACGAGCCGGGCCACCGCCTCCTCGTCCGACAGCCGCTCCAGATGGTCGAAGTCGATCCGCCCCTCCACATGGGCGCGCGCGATCTCGTGGCCGTAGGTCGCCTTCTGGATCGACAGGCCGAACGACCGCAACGTCTCGATCTCGGCGGCCAGCACCCGCCCGGGCGTCACCTCCCCCGCCAGCCCGTCCACCACCCGTTTCCAGATGGCGGCGGCGGACTGCACCGAGACCTGCTGCTCCACGATCATCCGGAACAGCCCCTCGAACCCGCCCGTCCGCGCGCGCCATGCGAAAGCCGGCAGGCCGGCGTGCGCCGTGGCCAGTCGCGCATCCAGCGCGACCAGCGCCTCGCGGGCGGCGGCGATCTGTTCAGGGCCGGGGACAGAAGGCATCGGGTCTCATCGACAGGGCGCGACGGCTGATCTAGGCGTGGATCATGTTCTCGAGGACCGACCTCATCCATCCGCCCCTCTCCGCGCAAGCCGGATGGGGCGATGACGTCCGGAAACCGCGAGATTTCATCCGATGATCACCCGCTTCGCCCCCTCCCCGACCGGCCGCCTGCACAAGGGCCACGCCTTCTCGGCCCTGACCGCGTGGACAGCCGCGAACACGGCCGGCGGACGGTTTCTCCTGCGCATCGAGGACATCGACCCGACCCGCTGCAAGCCGGAGTTCGACGTCGGCATTCTGGAAGACCTCGCCTGGCTGGGGCTGGACTGGGAGACCCCGGTGCGGCGCCAGTCGGAGCATCTGGCCGACTACGCCGTCGTCATCGACACCCTCGACCGGCGCGGACTGCTCTACCGCTGCTTCCGCACCCGCAAGGAAATTCTCGACGCCATCGGAGACGCCCCGCACGGCGCCGCCGAGGCCGTCCGTCCCGGGCCGCACCCGCCCGAGGAAGAAGCCGTCCTGCTGGCCGAAGGCCGGGCCTTCGCCTGGCGCCTGTCGCTGGACCGCGCGCGCGAGGCGCTGGGCGACCGGGCCTGGCAGGCCCTGGCCTTCGTCGAGGAGGGCGAGGGGCCGGACGGCGAACGCGGCCTGATCCGCGCCCGGCCCGGGACGGCCGGCGACGTCGTTGTCGCCCGCAAGGACGCCGGGACCGCCTACCACGTCGCCGTCACCCACGATGACGCGCGGCAGGGGGTGAGCCACGTCATTCGCGGACAGGACCTGTTCGAGGCGACGCACATCCAGGTCCTGCTGCAGGCCCTGATGGGCTGGCCGACGCCGGTCTATCGCCACCACCGGCTGATCACCGGCCCGGACGGCCGCCGCTACGCCAAGCGGGACGGCTCGGTGACGCTCGCCCACCTCCGGTCGCAGGGGCTGTCGCCCGCCGCGCTCCGGGCCGAACTGGGCGTCTAGCGGAACAGCCGGTCCAGATTGTCTTCCGCCGGGAAGACGATCTTCGGATCGGGCGCCTCCACCTCCGCGGTCGGACAGGCGATGCTGCGCAGGACGTGGCGGATGATGTTCAGCCGCGCCGTCTTCTTGTCGTCGGTCGCCACCACCGTCCAGCGCGCGGCCTTGCTGTCGGTCTCCTCCAGCATCCGGTTGCGGGCGCCGCTGTAGGCGTCCCAGCGCGCCTCGGCCTCGGCGTCCAGCGACGACAGCTTGAACCGCTTCAGCGGGTCCTCGCGCCGCTCGGCCAGCCGTTGCGACTGCTCCTGCCGCGAGATGTCCAGCCACAGCTTGATCAGCACGATGCCGTCGTCTGTCAGCATCCGCTCGAACCGCGGGGCGTTCCTCAGGAAGTGCGCGTGCTGGTCGGGCGTACAGAAGCCCATCACCGGCTCGACCCCGCCGCGGTTGTACCAGGAGCGGTTCAGGATCACCGTCTCCCCCGCCGCCGGCAGGTGGCCGACATAGCGCTGGAAATACCACTGGGTGGCCTCGCGCTCCGTCGGCTTCGGCAGGGCCACGACCCGCGTCTGGCGCGGCGACATATATTCCGTCAGCCGCTTGATGGCCCCGTCCTTGCCCGCGGTATCGCGGCCTTCGAACACGATCAGGGTCCGTCGCCCCTCGGCGATGGTCCAGGCCTGGGTCTCCACCATCGCGACCTGCAGCCGTTCCAGCGCGTCGTCGTAGTCGTCTTTCTTGCCCATGTGCCCACCGTGCGCCCGGTGGTCCGTCAGGGCAATGTCGCCGCGCGCGTTTCGTCGTCGGGCTGAAACCTTTCCGCGTTCTAATGTGTAATCGACCACCGTTACGGCTAAGCCTGTCGTTCTGCACAGGAGACACCGGATGAGCCCGTCCCGCCGCCGACTGCTGACCGGCCTCGCCGCCCTTCCGGTGGCGGGCGCCCTGCCCCGCGCCGCCTTCGCCACCGACCTGGCCGGCGCGGACGAGGCGCTGGACGCGGTCTTCGCCGCCGCCGCCCCGCCCGCCATGGCCGCCGGCGTCATCACCGACGGCGCGCTCGGCTGGTCCGGCGTGCGCGGCGTGCGACGCAGCGGCGAGGTAGACCTCGCCGGCCGCCACGACCGCTGGCATCTGGGCTCCAACACCAAGGCCATGACCGCCGCGGTCCTCGCCCGTCTGATCGAGCAGGGCCGCGCCCGCTGGGCCATGCCGCTGGCCGAGGCCTTCCCCGGTCTGACGATCGACAGCGGCTGGGACGGCCTGACGCTCGAGGACGTCATGCACCATCGCGCCGGCCTGCTGGACGCCCCCGTCTTGGGCCGCGACTGGCTGATCAGCGCCCGCGCCGACCCCCGCCCCCTGCCCGCCCAGCGCCGGGCCCTGGTCGAGCAGGTGCTGGCCGCCCCGCCCGCCGGTCCGCGCGGCGCCTTCAGCTACGGCAACGCCGACTACATCCTGATCGGCGCGGCCATCGAACGGATCACCGGCGGATCGTGGGAGGACGCCATGCGGACCGAGCTCTACGGCCCGCTCAACCTGACCAGCGCCGGCTTCGGCCCGCCGCCCGGACGGGACAATCCCTGGGGCCACCGCATGATCGGCGAGACCCGCACCCCCGTCCCGCCCGACAACCCCGGGGCCGACAATCCCGCGGCCCTCGGCCCGGCGGGCACGGCCCACATGAGCCTGGGCGACTACGCCCGCTTCATCAGCGCCATGATGGGCGGCGCCCCCGGCTGGCTCAGCGCCGACAGCCTGGGCCGTCTCACCACCCCGCCCGCCGGGTCTCCGCCGCCCTACGCCTGCGGCTGGGGCGTCCGCGACCAGCCGTGGGGCGGCGTCGGCGGGCCCGGCCCGGTCATCGGCCACGACGGCTCCAACACCCTGTGGCACTGCACCGTCGCCGCCGCCCCGCAGCGCCGCCGCGCCGTCATCGTCCTGACCAATGACGGCCCGTCCGGCCAGCGCGCCTGCCAGGCGGCGCTGCAGCGGCTGATCCCCCTGGCCTTCGCCCCCTAGCCGCTCCGCCCCCTTCCCCCTTCCCCCTTCCCCCTTCCCCCTTGCCCGCGCCGCCGGGGCGGTTAACCCTGTCCCGGCATGAAGCGCGACTTCGCCGATTTCTGGAACCTGCTGTGGGAGGCCGCGCTGGGCGTCTGCGCGGCCTTCGCCCTGCTCAACGCCTTCGCCCCGCATCAGGACCTGCCGTGGAAGCCGCTGGACCTGAACCATCCGATCGGTCAGGCCACCGCCGCCAAGGTCAGCGATTTCGAACTCACCCGCACCGCCGCCCCCGAGGAGGTCGTGGCCACCACCGACGCCTGCATGCGCATCCTGCGCGAGGCGGGGGTGCAGGTCGAGCGCGCCGACGACCGCGACGACGGCGGTTTCTGCTTCGTCCAGGGCGCCGTGCGCCTGACCGGCGGCGACATCACCCCCCTGGCCCCCGGCGGCCTGGTCATGCAGTGCCCCCTGGCCGTCCGCTACGTCATCTGGGACCGCCAGGTCCTCCAGCCCGCCGCACAGCAGGCCTTCGGCAGCAAGGTCGCCCGGGTGGACACCTACGGCTCCTACGCCTGCCGCCGCATCTACAACTCCGACAACCCCGACGCCCGGCCCAGCGAACACGCCCGCGCCAACGCGCTTGATGTCGCAGGCGTCACCCTGGAGGACGGCCGCGTCATCTCCGTCGCCCGCGACTGGAACGGAGACGGTCCGGAGGCCGAACCCCGCGCCGGCTTCCTGCGCACCCTGAGGAACGGGGCCTGCCGCGTCTTCTCGACCGTTCTGAGCCCGGATTACAACGACGCCCACGCCGATCACCTGCATCTGGACGGGGCCGCCCGGGGCCTCTGCCGCTAGGGAAGGTAAGCCTTCGCTTACCCTGTTCGCCTTGCGAGCGAATCTCTTTGCTGTTGACCGCCGCTGCTTTGCGGGTGAGAACTTCGCCCGCAGTCCGGATTTCGCGCGGTCTCCATCCCCGTGCAGCGCTCCTTCTACTGAACGAGCTTGTCCAGATGGGCTGACGGATTCCCCGCAGGGGCATCCGCCTGGAAAAGCGCGTTTACGGAGACGCACAATGGCGACCGGTACGGTCAAGTGGTTCAACCCGACCAAGGGTTATGGCTTCATCCAGCCTGATGGCGGCGGTCAGGACGTTTTCGTCCACATCACCGCGGTGCAAAAGGCTGGCCTCGCGGGCCTCGATGAAAACGCCAAGGTCGAATACGAGCTGGAATCCCAGCGCGGCAAGACCTCGGCCGTGGACCTGAAGATCCTCTAAGGATCGACACCCACGTCGAAACGGAAGGGCGCGGCAGCTTCGGCAGCCGCGCCTTTTCTTTTGGGCCGCGCTCAGAAGGCTCCGCCTTCTCGACCCGACGCGGCCTGGATTGCCCTTCTCCCCTTGGGGGAGAAGGTGTCGCGCGAAGCGTGACGGATGAGGGGTAAGCCAAACGCAGCCCCACCGTCAGACGACGAGCGCGCGGACACATCCCCCTCATCCGAGCGGCTCCGCCGCCCACCTTCTCCCCCGGAGGGGAGAAGGAGATCGGGTTGGCGCCTCTCATGGAAAAATCGCGAAACCCTGTCATCCCGACACTCCCGCACCCTGGCCCTCACCCCGATCCACCTCGGCCTGCGCCGCGCGGCGGCGGGCGAGGTCGGCTTTCAGTCCGGCGTAGGGCTCCGGCAGGTCGCGGTCGGCGAACAGGTCCTCGGCGAGATTGAGGGCGCGTTCGCGGATGAAGAGCTGCATCTGCTGGAAGCGGAACTCGGCGCTCGCCTCGGCCTCGGCCGGGTCCTCCTCGGTCCAGTCCAGCACGGCGTCGAGCCGGGCGATCTCGGCGGCGGCGCGGGCCAGCCGCAGGGCGTTCAGCCCCTGCCCCGCCTTGAGCGCCGACATGGCCCCGCCCAGCGCCTTGCGCGCCAGATCCTGCGGCCGGATGGTCAGGGGCGCGCGCCAGTGATCCAGCACCTCGGCCTCGCGCGCGGCCTCCGGGTCCGCCGGGGCGGCGTCCGACGAGGCCGCCACATCCGGGC